>JBGTLS010000208.1:0-7269 GCA_041744015.1 Cryomorpha sp.
TTTCAGTGTAGCTGTTAAGTTTATTGTCCCAATTTTCTGTATCGGCACCTGTAATACCTGCTGCAACAGATGCGGCAAATACCGGGTCCGTTTCATCTGCACTGGTGAAATGATCCAGATCGGTAATTTGGCTTTCGCTAATGGCGATTCCTGCCGACTTGTCCCAGGCGGCAAACGTCGGATCTGTTTCGGTGTAACTGCCAAGTTTGTTATTCCAATTTTCTGTATCGGCTCCCGTAATGCCTGCTGCAACAGATGTGGCAAATACGGGATCAGTTTCATCTGCATTGGTGAAATGATCCAGATCGGTAATTTGGCTTTCGCTAATGGAAATTCCCGATGACTTGTCCCAGGCCACAAAGGTCGGATCTGTTTCAGTGTAGCTGTTAAGTTTATTGTCCCAATTTTCTGTATCGGCTCCTGTAATGCCTGCTGCAACAGATGTGGCAAACACAGGATCAGTTTCATCTGCATTGGTGAAATGATTCAAATTGGTTATTTGGCTTTCGCTAATGGCGATTCCCGATGACTTGTCCCAGGCCGTAAAGGTCGGATCTGTTTCAGTGTAGCTGTTAAGTTTATTGTCCCAATTTTCTGTATCGGCTCCCGTAATGCCTGCTGCAACAGATGTGGCAAACACAGGGTCGGATTCGTTCAGTGATCCTGAAAAGCTCTCTGCTGTTTTGGCATAAAGCGCAAAAGGCACGCTCAGCAATTGGCTGGTGCCTGAAATGCTGTAGTCTGTTCCGCCAGCCGGGTCGGTTTCTATTTTTATAAAATAGGGTCCGGTGGCCCAGTCAATCCCGGCGAAGTCGCCCAGTTGTGCCGTGCCACCACCTATTTCAAAACTCACCAGACCATTATCGTTGGTCGTGGGGTTTTGGATTTCCGTGAAAACGGCTGGTGCATCCGGGCCACCTTGCAATATACTAACCCGCACCCCAACATCGGTATTGGCGACAAGGGCATTGGCCGCATCTCTGATCACTGCCTGATAGCTCAACTTTTCCGGAGTTTGAGCAATCACACTGGCCGATATGAGTATAGCCAATAACATGGTTTGTAATTTATTCTTCATGGAAATTTAGATTAATTTTTAATGATTTTAAATGTTTTGATGGCTGCATTGTCCTTTGTAACTTTTAGGAAATAGACAGATGCCGGCAGGTTTTGCAGGCTGAAGTTTTCGATGGTATTGGTTATTTTCCTGTTATCAAGTAGCTTTCCGTGCATATCAAAAATCTGAACCCGCAGGTTAGCGTGATCTGTATCGCTTATGGTCAGCGTTAAATCACCCAGGGTTGGGTTGGGATATGCATTCAGGCTGATTTCTGCTTCTTCATTCTCCAAACCAGACACGATGGATATCTCATAGGTCTGTTGCACGCCATTTGCCACTGTCCCTGTGGAAGCAATTTGCGTTGTATATAAGATTTGGCCTATACTGTAAGCCACCTTCCCTCCTCCACCTGCGGCATCGCCCCCTGAAGCTACAGCCGATTCCTGCGCCTGTACTCCTGTTCCAATTCCCAGAATAACCAGACAAACCATCGTTCTTTTATGCTTCATACGTTATTGATTTTTGAGCTGGGTTACGCCGGCAATTTTTAATAGTTATTCTATTTCTGCCAAACTCGATGATTTGGCGACAGAACCTATCCGGATACCGATACACCCCCTTATTTAGATAAATAAAAGGCATGCGCCCATGTTTGAGCTCAGCCATCGGATTTTTCTTTTCGAAAAGAATTTAATTCCCGCCTGATACAATGCCTATCTGTGCTATCCGTGCTTTCTGTGAGCTGAATAAAATATTAGAACGGAGAAAAAAACGCCGCGAGACCCCCTACGCTGGGTGCGTCACACAAGGGCTTCAGCCCGCCCTTCATGCCCTTCACCCCTTCATTTTCTTAATGTTAAAAAAGAAGCTGCGCAGCAGCATTCCAAATCTCCCCACAAAAACAAAAATTCCCCTCGGTTCAAATTCTCCATTCCGAACTCCGAATTCCGCATTCCCAATTCCGCATTCCCAACTCCAAATTCCGCATTCCCCATTCCCCAACATCCTATCGTATATTTGTCATCCATTCAAACACCACTGCCCTGTGAAACGTATTTTATTATTTCTGTTTGTTGCATTTTCTTTGGTCAATTGCAACAAGGATGATGAAGAGGTAAATCAATCAGAAATTGACGATCAGATTATTCAGCAGTACATTGCTGACAATGAACTGGACGCCGAAAATATTGGAAACGGGCTATATTTCGTGAATGAACAAACCGGGTTGGGAGCTCACCCGACGTCCACCTCCACAGTGAGGGTGGTTTATCGCGGGTATTTTACAAACGGACAGGTATTTGACGAAAGTAGTACGGACGGCGTGGTTTTCGGGCTGAATCAGGTGATTACCGGTTGGACATTGGGGATTCCATATTTCAGAGTAGGTGGTATAGGTAAGCTGCTTATTCCGTCGGCATTGGCATACGGCCCAAATCCGCGTGCAGGCATACCTGCAAACAGCGTACTCATTTTCGATATCTATCTCGACAGTATTCTTTAAAAATGGATTTTTTAATCATGGAAAAGTCTTTGCGGGCAATATTAGAGTAAGTATTAAGTACCAGGTATTAAGTATTAAGTAAAAAAAAAATTCGCGGTTGTTTGATTTCATTGATTGCCGGGAATCAACTCATCACTCCACTTCACCCGTGAAAACCGCAACCTCGGGAGACCCCGCAATTCAAGAGTTCAGTGCCTACCTTCCACATAATAAAAGTGGCTGCCCATTCAGGCAGCCACTTCAGGTTTTCGAACAGGTCTAATTCACCTAGTTAGAATCTCGGGGATTTCGGGTTGGGTATAATAAAGCGCCGATCACCTTTTTTGACCCGGGGCGATATGATCTACCAAATTCAATCCTTGATGCAGCGAACAGAGTATCCACTGGCGCGACGTCCACCAAACACACCGGCAGAGCTACTGAGGATTTGCAGAGTAAGGCCATTCCAGGTCAATACCGTGCTGCTCCAATAATAGCTTACGATGCCAACAGCTGGCAGTGAACCGTTGGTGAAGCTGCGGTACCCTGCAGAGGGAAGCTTCAGTGGAGAATTAAAGGCGCCGTCTCTGTTATTGCTGCTCCAGCTGAGCCTTTCTTCATCCCATTCATCACCGGTAGGAATTCTAAATCCCGCAGGACAAGGATTATTGATGCCGTTTACGCCTTGCCAGAGGTCGTCATTTTGTGGACTTAACCAATCATTTGATGGATTTGATGAAAGAATAAAATTTCCATGATCTGGTTGAGCGTTATCGCTTATGGTGGTTGTAGTGGGCGAGGTTCTGTTCTGGTGCCCGTCATCACCGCGACCCCATTGAAAAAGATCACCATATGAAGCCTGATCGGTACGACTGGTGGCCACCTGAGCTGCCCCGAGATTGCGATCAAGCCAGCATCGGTCAGCGCTTACAGCAGTACCATAAGTAACACTTTCACCTTTGTATGTAAAAGTCACTGATGAAGGACAATCGGAACCAGATGGTGAAACGAATCGCGTCAGTGTACATGCTTTCCCACCGATATTGATCGCAAAACTGGCTACCCCGAAGAGGGTGGGGGTGCCTGTGATGGTGTAGGTAAGCGCACTGTCGCCGTTGACAAAATTTCCGGGCTCCAGGGTAGCGGTGAGACCACCCACACCGGTGGATGATACGATTTGTCCATTGTGAACGCCTCCATTGCCGCCGAAATAAGGTATGGAACTGCTTACACCCACAAGCGCAACACCCTCCATAAGAGTGCCGAAGTTGGTGGGATTGGTGCAAGCAATCTGGTTAACCGTGCCTTCTATAATTTCAACATCTTTGATACAGCGCACGGAAGCGCCTGTAGCGCGAACGGTACCAGATAGGATAGCATTACCGGCGAAGAAGGTCAGGAAGCGGGCGGACCCAGGATCCGGAACTGAACTGCTCCAATAGTAACCGTTTGTTCCAATGCCGAATATGGTGCCTACGCCGTTGTCACGAGCCCCGGCTTCCGTAAGTTTTAACGGTGAGCCAAAGGCACCGGCAGAGTTGTTGCTGCTCCAACTAAGCCTTTCTTCCTGCCATTCACCATCTGTAGGAATTCTAAAACCCGCAGGACAAGGGTTGTTTACGCCGGCTACACCTTGCCAGAGATTGTCGTTTTGCGGACTGCGCCAGTCGAAGGGATCGTTCGGAGCAAGAATAAAACTCCCATTACCCGGTTGATTGGAGTTGCTTAAAGTTGTTGTGGTTGATGAAGTTCTTAATTGATGTCCATCTGCGCCTCTTCCCCATTGGTACAGGTCGCCATAAGCGGCAGCATCTGATACTGAAGTAGCCACCTGACCTGCACCGAGATTGCGGTCCAACCAGGTGCGGCCGGTGGAAGGGTTTAACACCTCTGCAGGTCCGGACGAGGAGGATTTCACCACGGTAAGCACATTCGAAGCATCGATACAGCCTTGCGGATTTTGCGGGTCGATGTTGTTCAGATTAATGCCCGGCCCAAAAGCGGCATGGACCACCCGGTAGGTGCCGTTTGGAAAAGGGGTGAAGTTGATATTCCCGGAAATTTGCACTGCCAAAATTTGCGTAGCCGCCTGATTGAGCACCACCCAACGTTTATTCGGACCGATATCCCCGTTGACTGTAAATTGGACTGTTCCACCAGAAATCTGGGTTGGACCAAGGGCTGTAATCGTGCCCCCATTAACCACGATCGAACTGATGGAAATGACATTGCTCAAATCATAGCAACCCATCAGCTGGTTGATATTGGTGATTCCTGAGATAGTGGACAACTGTTCCACAGAGATGTGCCCGGCGACGTAATTTCCGGGAGGATAGTTGGTCATTTCAAAAAGACCAGTGGTGTTCACGGCTACCACATTGCCCGTGGCTGACTGGGCCAGCCCAAAGCGTCCGATTCCCACATTGCCTGCCACACTGAGCTGCACAGGATTGAAGTTCCCATCGTTGAGGCATAAGTTGTTGGTAGGGCTCGAGGTGGCGACAATACCACCTTCGGCGGTGCACGGTTGGGCGATTGTGTGCGGCAGGGTGAAAAAGGCCAATAGAAAAAAAAGAAAAGTTGTGGCGGCGTGGTACATGACCCGCGGGCCCTGAATGGGAGATTGGTTGTTCATTTGATTTGGTTTTATTGGTTATTAATTGGTAAAAAAAAAATACTTATACGGAGCTATTCAAAATCCCGATCGCACAATAAGTACAATTGAAACATTGGGAAAACTATTGTCGGGTATTGCTTTGGTTGTTCTTATAGATGGTTGAAATACAAACATAAGTATTTAAATAAAAAAAGATTAGAAAAAACAAGAAAAAATGAGAAACTTCGAAATTGTGGCGGAAATGGGGTCGGCCGGGCCTCTGGAATGGCCAAACTAAAGACAGGTAGTGAGTAGTGAGTAAATTTCGCAGTGATTGTTGATTCGATAGAGGCATCATCTGATCAACAAATCGTCTCATCAACAAATCAACTCATCAACAAACCAAGCGAGGCACGAGCGTTCTGATGACGATTGCAAAGAGTCCGTCTGGACCGAAGGGAAGTAATCAACTAATCAATCCCAGCGCGTCTAAATTTCATCAACAGAATCAATACATCCGGGCGTCATTCTCCATTCTCAATTAATTCCACATTCCCAACTCCCAACTTAATTGCTCCCCTAAAACCTTTTCCCAAAAGTAACCCCCACCCTTGGATAAAGTTCTAAATATCTTGTCGAATCAAAAATGCGGCCAACACCCAGATACGCTTCGCCGACGAAATTATTTTTTGAAAGGAATTTTGCGCCGGCTGCAACTCCGGCACCAGCGCGAAGAAAATTCACATCCTCCCATACGCCATTTCTAACCCACTGGCGTTCCGTTCCACCCACAATCCCCGCATTCCCTTCAATAAAAAAAGTGGCAGCTCTGCCAGGGGTATTGATTGGATAAAAACGGAAAAAAGGATTAACCACATAATCGGTGTTATCACCCTCCGCAAACCAATAACTGGCTCCCACCCCAACGCTGAATTCATCATTCAGAATCCGCTCATAGTTGATTTCCAATATTTCAAAAACCAAATAACCCATGTTGAGCTTTAATTCGTTGTCCCCGTCATCGGTGATCTTTTCCGGCTCCTGTGCCCAAGCTGAGATTACGAGCGTAAATGAGAAAATAAAAGATAGGATTCGTTTCATAGTTTTTCTTTTTTCAGATGACTAAATATAGAATGATTCTTAGGTATCGAACGCAACCACAAAATCATATTCTGACTTTAAACAAAAGCCTTCAGATCAATCTCTGTTATATGTACTTTCAACTTACGACTTACAACTTACGCCTTATTCCTTATGCCTTATTCCTTACGACTTACGCCTTTAGACTTACGCCTTTTAAATACAATCCCCCCACTAGAATCGTTTCCCAAAATTAATCCCAGCCCTCGGGTAAGTATCCGTATAGCCTTCTGCGCCAAAAATGCGCCCAATCCCCAAATAAGCCTCTCCGATAAAATGATTTTTGGAAAGGAATTTCGCACCGACAGCCACTCCGGCGCCGCCCCGAACAAATGATTTTTCATGATAAGTCTGAACAGGATAGGGTCCAGTCACAGGGTCGTAAGGCTCGTAGGTGTAGAATCTATCCGTTCCGCCAATGATTCCGGCATTGCCTTCGATAAAGAAAGTGGCTGCACGTCTACGTGTGTCGATGGGATAAAAGCGGAAAAACGGATTGACCACAAAATCAATATCAGCATACTTATCAAACCAATAACTGGCCCCTACACCGACACTAAATTCATCCATGAGTATGCGTTCGTAATTGAGTTCCACGATCTCAAAGACGAAATAAGCCATATTGATTTTTAATTCATTGTTTCCATCCCCGGTGATTTTTTCCTTCTCCTGAGCAAGTGCTGTCGTGGCGAATGCCATACCGAAAATAAAAGTTGCAATCTGTTTCATAGTTGTTTTTATTTTAATTGGGCAAAATAGAAAGGTTAGTCAGCCTGTCGAACGCGAATTCAACGTATAAATTCTATCTTTAAGACATTATTTCTCAAATGCCTGTTGCTAATTGCTAATTGCCTATTGCCTATTGCCTATTCACAATGTACTCTCATGGTATAGGTTGACGCCAAAAACGTGGAAAACTTTCTTAAATTGGATTAATAATGACATCCGGAGAAAGACAAAGAAGGCGTTTCAGCGAAGATTTTCGCAAGAAGC
>JBGTLS010000209.1:0-5329 GCA_041744015.1 Cryomorpha sp.
GAGAACTCTCCCCGTGGTCGCAACCCAACAGCGGTCCGCGTAACTGCTACTGAAGTGGAAGCACCAGCCGTAGTTTTGGAAAAGGAAGCGAAAGCTGAGAAATCAGTCGATCTTTTTTCAGAAACTGCCGGAAAAGCTGACGGAAAAACGCAAACAAATGTTCCAAAGCCTGCCGAAAATACACGTTTCGAAAGAAGACGGGACATCAACAAACCTGTGGAAATAAGACGTGAAGTGGGCGCGCAAGTACAAACTGCCACACCCGAAAAAACCGCAGAAGAAGGCACCAACAATCCCCGCGGTGAACGTCCTGCCCGACCTGAAAGAGAGGGCGGCAACAGACCTCAGGAACGCCGTTTCGAGAGACCAAACAGAACCGAAAGACCTGATAACCGCCCGGAGCGAAGTGAAAACCGTCCTGAAAACAGATCTGAACGGACGGAAAACAGGCCAGAGCGAAACGAAAATCGCAGCGACCGCCCGGAAAACCGCTCTGAGCGACCTGAACGCAATGAAAATCGCCACGAAAACAGACCTGACAACCGTCAGGAAAACCGTCCGGAGCGCCAGGAAAACAGAAATGAACCACGCCGGCCAAACGAACCCAAAAAACCACGCGAAGAACTTTACAACTTTGACGGACTTGTGCCATCAGAGGGGGTTTTGGAAATCATGCCGGATGGATATGGATTTCTCCGGTCTTCGGATTATAACTATTTGAACTCGCCTGATGACGTCTACGTTTCTCAGTCTCAAATCAAGCTTTTTGGCTTGATGACGGGTGATACTGTTGTTGGCTATGTGCGACCTCCAAAAGAAGGAGAAAAATATTTTCCGCTGATCAAGGTGGAAGAAATCAATGGCCGCGACCCGGATTTCGTGCGCGACAGGGTACCGTTTAAATACCTCACGCCTTTGTTTCCAAGCGAAAAGTTCAACCTCGCCGGCGACAACCGCAACCTGAGCACAAGGGTCATCGACCTCTTCTCTCCCATCGGTAAAGGACAACGTGGACTGATCGTTTCACAACCGAAAACCGGTAAAACCACCTTGCTAAAAGACGTGGCCAATGCCATCGCAGCCAATCATCCGGAAGTATACCTCATCATCCTGCTTATCGACGAGCGCCCGGAAGAGGTTACTGATATGAAACGCTCTGTAAAAGCTGAAGTGGTCGCTTCAACTTTCGACGAGCCTGCTGATCGCCACGTAAAAATTGCCAACATCGTTTTGGAAAAAGCCAAACGACTGGTGGAATGCGGACACGATGTGTGCATTTTGCTCGACTCCATTACGCGTCTTGCACGTGCTTACAACACGGTATCACCTGCCTCCGGAAAAGTACTTTCGGGTGGTGTGGATGCCAATGCGCTTCAAAAACCAAAACGATTCTTTGGGGCAGCCCGAAAAATTGAAAACGGAGGCTCCTTGTCTATTTTGGCGACAGCCCTTACGGAAACAGGTAGCAAAATGGACGAGGTAATCTTTGAAGAATTCAAAGGAACTGGCAACATGGAATTGCTACTCGACCGAAAAATTTCAAACCGACGCATCTATCCGGCGGTGGACATCACTTCTTCAGGCACGCGCCGCGAAGATTTGTTGCTCTCGAAAGATATGTTGCAGCGCATCTGGATTCTCAGAAAACATCTTTCTGACATGAATCCTGTGGAGGCCATGGAATTTATCAAAGACCGGATGGAAAGCACCCGCTCCAACGAAGAATTTATCGTTTCAATGAACGGTTAATTTTGCCGGCCTCCCATCCAAATCTCAATATTCCCGTACGAGTCGCAATAGGTATCATCCTGCTGCGACTCGTACTCTTTTTCGTCAACGCCCGGTTTCCGCTTCAGGAAGAAATGTATGTGTTTCTGAATCTGGCGGCCGTGCCCGTGCTTGTACTTTACGCCATTTGGCCCAGGAAGGAGACCACCGGCGCCGGATTTGTGGAAGATTTGACTTCCTCACTCCGCATCGCTGCCCTCTACGGTGTGATCATGAGCATATTTGGCTACTTCTATTACACCCAGGTGGATACGGACTTTTTTGCTTTCAAGCAGGAAGAAATCATCGAATTGCGGCTTACAGATGCCAACGCACCCGACAGAGCCACCGTAACCGACGAAGTGACCTCATTTTTCTCCGTGCGCAATTTCGCCCTGATTGCCTTGTTGATCTACATTTTCATGAGCATTTTTTACGCGATCCTTTTCAGCGCACTCAAGCGGTTGATTATTCGGGTGAAGGCGGGGTGAGTTCAGGGAAAATCCCACCCACGCCCCCAACCCCTGAACGGGGGGCCGGCGCGCTGCGAGGCGATGACAAGCCTGAAGGGCTTGAACCTGAATAGCCACGGGTGAAACCCGTGGATCCTCACCGCAAGTCTCGCACAACTCCGGAGGAGTTGAACTATTGATTCGGTCCTGTGAGGAATGGAAAATCCTTCCGGAGTGGACCCTCATTTTGATGCGAATTTATTTACGTTCAACCCCGTTGGGGTTGGTATAATGATCGCTTTCATACTCCACCGCATTTCATACGGGGCTATTCAAGTTTAACCCCGTTGGGGTTGATGACGGTATAAAACCACTTCTCCTTTTTAATCCCTCAACGTCCCCATTATCTCCGCCCCAAACTGATCAAAATCCAGTCCGTCAAAATTTCCGGAGCTCATCATCAACAGGGTTTTCCCTTTCCAGGAAATATCCCTCAGAGCTGCCAGAAGCGAAGTAAGATCAGTGAAAACGGTAATGTTCGGAGATGCAAAAGCCTTTTCAACCTCAGTCACGCTTAATGTGGGCAGCCGTTTGTGGGCCACGACAGCCGGATTGAAATACACGAAAGCGTGGTCGGCATCTTTCATCGAACCCGCGTAATGTGGTAGAAATGCTTTGTTTAAACTGCTGAAAGTATGCAGCTCCATGCAGGCGATCAGTGCCCTTTCGGGAAATTGGCCTTTGAGCGCTGCCGTAGTCGCTTTCAGTTTGCTGGGCGCATGTGCAAAGTCTTTGTAAAAAACCCAATCATCTGCCTCTGATACTTTTTCCAAACGTTTGGAAGCGCCGGTAAAAGTCTGAATGGCTTTGTAGAAATCAGACTTGCTGATTCCGGCCAATTCAGCCACTGTGAGGGCTCCATTGAGATTTTGCAAATTGTGATCTCCAAAAATTTCAAGCGGTATCTCCCTGTCGTCGACGGTTAAAGATGTTTTCCCACCGCGCAATTGATACGGATGTGTATCATATGGAATGCAATTCACGTCAGGACGCGCCTGAAGAGCGAGTTGCGCCAGGTAAGCATCTCCTGCATAATACACGAGGTGGCCGTTTGGCTCAATCAGGTCGATAAATGTTTCAAATTGTTCCAGGTAAATTTCAAAAGAGGGAAATACATTGATGTGATCCCATGCGATGCCGGTGAGCAGGGCAATGTTTGGCTTGTACAAATGGAACTTCGGTCGCAAATCAATGGGTGAAGAAAGGTATTCGTCGCCTTCAATCACAGCCACAGGCGCATTTTCCGAAAGGCGCACCATACAATCATACCCTTCGAGCTGTGCGCCCACGAGGTAGTCGGTGTCCACGTCAAGCGATTTGAATACATGCAGAATCATGCTGGTGATGGTGGTCTTTCCATGGCTTCCGCCAATGACGATGCGGTTTTTGTTTTTGGTTTGCTCGTAAACGTACTCCGGGTAGGAATAGATGTGGAGGCCCATCGATTTGGCCTTGAGCAATTCCGGATTGTCACTGCGGGCGTGCATCCCGAGCACAACGGCTTCCAGCTCTTCTGTTATTTTTTCGGGAAACCAGCCCTGCTCTTCCGGCAGTATTTCCTGCGTTTTTAATCTTGATCGCGAGGGCTCAAAAATTTCATCGTCACTACCTGTTACCTTAAAACCTTTTCTGCTCAGAGCGATGGCAAGATTGTGCATGGCACTTCCGCCAATGGCGATAAAATGAATATTCATGTTTTAAATGTAGGCAACTAAGCTCAGTCTCATACAAATCCGGCTGGCTGTTTTACACAAGGTATTGTTACTTTAGTCGATTCAATTCAGATTCATAAAAAGATGCGCATCCACCCCATAGAAACCGGAAATTTTAAACTTGATGGCGGAGCCATGTTTGGCGTTGTGCCCAAATCGCTCTGGTCTAAGGTGAATACCCCGGACGAAAACAACATGTGCAGCTGGGCCATGCGCTGCATGCTCATCGAATACAGCGACCGCCTCGTATTGATCGACACCGGCATGGGCGACAAACAGAGTGAGAAATTTTTTGGGTTTTACTACCTCTTCGGTGATGCCACCCTGCGCAAGAGCATCGAAAAACTCGGATTTGGCATGGATCAAATCACCGATGTTTTTCTCACCCACCTGCATTTTGACCATTGCGGTGGAGCAGTGAATTACAATTCTTCAAAGGAACGATACGAAACTGCTTTTCCCAATGCCACTTATTGGAGCAACGAGCAACATTGGGATTGGGCCATCAATCCAAATCCACGGGAGAAAGCATCCTTCCTAAAAGAAAACATCCTCCCTATGCAGGAATCCGGCCAGCTAAAATTTGTGAAACGCGAAGGAAACTGGAACAAAGAAGAAATATTTCCGGGCTTTAAAATCCTCTTTGCCGATGGCCATACCGAAAGTCAGATGATACCCCACATCGCGTATCAGGACAAAACCATTATTTATATGGCTGACCTCCTGCCCTCCGCCGGACACATTCCCCTGCCCTACGTCATGGGTTACGACGTGCGGCCTTTGGAAACCCTGAAAGAAAAAGAACCCATGTTGAAAAATGCGGCCGACCAAAAGCACATCCTGTTTTTCGAACACGACCTGCATCAGGAAGCCGCGGTGGTGGTGCAAACGGAAAGAGGTGTTCGGTTGGAGCGGAGTGGGAAACTGGGAGATTTTGTTTCATAGGTAGGGCTGTGTTACTTCGAGGGTTTGTCACTCCGAGGAACGAGGAGTCTGTCCATTTAACGATTGAGATTCTTCGCTGCGCAAAAGCTTCGCTCTGAACTTAGCGCAGCGGTATCACGACCGAAGGGAGTAATGACAAGGGCTCGGAGTTTTGTCACAAAAAAAACGGCCACCATCCGGCAGCCGTTTCACTAATTAAATAAGATGAATTAAGGCATCAAGACCTGATTAATCACATGGATGATTCCATTGGACTGCACCACATCATACACGGAGATTTTCGCCACATTCCCTTTGGCATCGATCACGCTGATGTTGTGTTCACCATTTTTCTTAAAGGTCAATTCCGATCCCTGAACCGTCTTCACCTTCACCGACCCATTTCCTTTGGCA
>JBGTLS010000210.1:0-1535 GCA_041744015.1 Cryomorpha sp.
ATTCGATCAATTCACCAGCCTGGACACTCGACAGACCATATATACGTGCGATACCGTCTCCAACCTGGAGCACGGTACCAACTTCTTCCAGTTCGGCATCAGTTTTTGTTCCGGCGAGTTGTTCTCTTAAAATCGCTGAAACTTCAGATGGGTTTACTTCGGCCATTGTTATTGTGTTAAATTTCTGAGATGTAAGGGTTCTTTAAAAAGGATCTTTTCAGGGCATTTACTCTGCTCGCAATGGATTCGTCGTACTGACGGTCTCCCACACGGATAATAAAACCTCCGATCAGGTCCGGATCAACTTTTTCATTGAGCTCAACTTTCGAACTCAGTTTTTCAATAAAACGTTTTGCTTTGTTGCGGCTCTCGATGTCGAGGGGCACAGCCGTGGTGATTTCGGCGAGCAAAATACCGTGGTGTTCGCGGTGTAATTCAGCAAAGCTGTGGGCGATGTCTGAGAGTATGTTTTCGCGTTTTTTGCGCGCGATGATTTCGATAAAATGCCGGGTCATGGTGCCGATCTTCCCTGCAAAAATCTGGTTGAGAATGGCGACTTTTTTATCGGTTTTGATCACAGGACTTTTCAGCATGTGAATCAAATCTTTATTTGCGCGGGCAGTGGACGCAATGAGTTGCATATCGTCCTTGACCTCCTCAAGCTTGTTTTGCTCCACAGCCAAATCGAGTAATGATTTGGCGTATCTCTTGGCTACTTTCGAATCCTGGTGCATTTAGTTGAGTTTTGCTTCCTGCAAATATTTGTCGATGAGTGCTTTTTGTTTGTCATCACTTTTCAGTTCCTGACGAATCAGTTGTTCGGCAATTTCTATACTCAGCGCTGCCACCTGTGTTTTGATTTCGGTAATGGCGGCCATTTTTTCCGTGTGAATGGCGCCTTTCGCCGAAGAGAGTATTCTGCTGTATTCAACCTCAGCGCGTTCTTTGGCTTCAGCGACGATTCTGTTTTTCGTTTCCATTGCATCTTTCATCATCGCATCTCTTTCAATCCGCGCCTCTTTCAAGAGGTTTTCGTTGCTGGCGGTGAGATTGGCCATTTCCAATCGCGCCCTTTCAGCTGACTTGAGGGATGTATCAATAGATGTTTCGCGCTCTTTGATCGAAGCGAGAATTGGTTTCCAGGCAAATTTTGCAAGGATAAATGCCACGACCAGAAAAGCGATCGATGACCAGATTACTGTACCCCAACTTACATCAAGCATATCTGTAATTTTTTTAGTGTCAAATTTAAAAAAGCGCCCTGACCAACCGTCAGGGCTGCTTTCTTTGGTTCTTTCTAGATAACAACCAGAAGACAAACGATAACCGCGAAAAGTGCGACCCCTTCAACAAGGGCGGCAGCAACGATCATGTTCGCACGGATGTCACCAGTAGCTTCTGGCTGACGGGCCATTGATTCCAAAGCGGAAGCACCGATACGACCGATACCAACACCTGCACCAACAGCAGCCAAACCTGCGCCAATACCGGCAAGACCAGCATTTGCAGCAACTTCACCAGCTTGTAAGAGAACA
>JBGTLS010000211.1:0-6104 GCA_041744015.1 Cryomorpha sp.
TGCACTGGTTCTAAAAACAGTCATCCTGACGTTTACACTCATAACTCCTTGATTACGCACTTCCTGCCTGTTCGTGCCGCCAGGCAGGCAGGCGGTTGTGAAATCGCTTCGCTAAGTATTTAAAACTACGTGCGCCTTGCTAACAAACTCTCTGATCCAGACACCAGACTAAATGGACAGACTCTAAATAGAGTCTGTCAATACACTCAAGTGGCTGAGCCAAAAAGTTCAATAGCAAGACGCACGCACTTTTGGAAACCAAGGAGTTGACTATTGTCAATGACTGTTTACAAAAGAAGTGCAACGCCGATATTGGACTTTATGGACAGACACTAATTAATAAGCTCGAGAATTTTTTCATAAAGTGTTAGCTCGTCTCCCGGGGAAAAGTTGTTGTGATGCCAAACGATATTGCCCTGACCATCTACTAGAAATGTATGGGGAACATTGTTTACACCCATTGCTCTTTTAAAGTCCTGATTTACGTCGATGTATACTTCATATTCCCATGCTGAACCGTTTACATAGGGCAATACCCGGGATTGACTTCGGGCATCGTCAATAGAAATTGCTATGAGTTTCACACCTGTCTCTTCCTGCCATGCATCGTACACGTCGGCAATAGCCGCGAGTTCGCGTTTGCAGGGAGCACACCAGGTAGCCCAGAAGTTGATAATCATGGGTTTTCCATCGTTGGAAAACTCTGAAGTATTAAAAGATTTGCTGTCGAGAGATTTTACCGTTGTGGATGGTAGGGTTCTGTTTTCCTGAGCTGAAACAATCATTTGACTTATAAGGCAAACACCCAGAAGAATTATTTTTTGCATAATCTTTCGATTGACATGAATTTAAAATAATGACGGTTGTCCAGTGTGGACAACCGTCAGGTAAAAGATTCAGGAAAAATTCATCCCTCGATCATTATTTCACCAAAGCCACTCTGAAAGCGGTTGAAGTATCGCCTGTAGTGATATTCACAATGTAGAGTCCTTTTTGGAAAGAATTCAGATCAAGTTGTTTGAGGGTATATCCCTCAGCCATCATGCCCCATCCTTCGCTTAAGATAACTTTACCTGTAATATCATAAACATGAATCTGCGTATTTTGACTGTTCAACATCGAAAACTCAACATTCACAATTCCATTTGACGGATTTGGGAATACACTCAAACCCGAAATGAATGCATTGTCCTGCACAGATACAGAACCTGCGGTTTTTAATCGTTGAGTTGCGTTCAATGTTGTGGTAAAGGTTTCACCATTTACCACAGCAATTGATTCTCCCATGCGAAATACTTCAATACCGGAGAAACCCATGGGGTTATTTCCAAGCGACATCCCGTCACCATATGAATCCAGGATTCGGATATTATAACAGGCTTCTACATTTGGCATTTCTACAACATGAATTTTTGTGGTGTTGGCGTCAGGGCCCCCACCACCCCATTGGTCGGCAGTTCCCGCCTGGTATGGCCCACCTGAAGCGACGATTTGATTGCTGCTGTTTCGGATCTGCCAGGATGTTTCACTCGGATAAAAATCTGTATAAACGTGGACCTCAATTTCGCCATCTGCCTGACCTGCTGCTATGACTAATTGCTCAAGGGTAGAATCATCCTGAAAATCATCTTGTGAGGCTATCTGAATGGTCATGGTCTCTGAAGTTTCAAAGAACAAAGACCCCAGATTTACATTGGCAACCTGATATATTTCTAATGAACCACTCCACTCATAAGTTAAGAGAGACTCATTGTCTACAAGAACTTCCAGCGTAGTTGAAGTTAAGGTAGAATTGCCTAAATTTTGCAACTGAACTGATAAGTTCAAATCAGCACCCTCACATCCTACAAATGACTGACCTGTGTAGTTCAGGAGGGCGGGATTAACTTCTCCCTGTGCGGACAAACATTCATTCGTCAATTCATACACAGTCTGTGCAGATTCCTGCCCAAGCTCAAAAATCTGGCGGTTAGGACATATCCGGACTATGTATGGATAATAACCCTGAGAAAATATATTGCCGATATTAACATTGGCCATTGGATAAGGAGTTCCAGTCACCCAATCCCAACCATTCGTTCCTGCACCGCCATACATGAGCGCTTCCGGGGTGCTTGGATCAGATTCTATCCCGAATACCATTAACTCGTCAGTGCCATCCGGACCATATAGGTTATAGAGTGTTTTCAATGCTCCGCCATTGGGATGTCCTGTGCCAGTGTTGTGATAGTTCCAACAGGGCGCACACCATTCCGCAAAAAGGTCCATTACAACAGTTTTACCTTCATCGAGTAGGGCAAATACATCATGTTGATTTCCATTTAGGTCGGTGAAAATAATATTTTGCGTAAGTAAGGAACCGTCAGCAATTTGGGCGGTGGATAAAACTGACGATAGCGAGAACATCAGTGCAATAAGTAAAGGTTTTTTCATGGGAAGATAGATTGGTTAAAAAAAATGACTGGTAAATAAAGTGATTTGTAAAAGTATTTTATAATCTCGTTCATTTGGAATATTCATTACTTTTTATATTTCATGTTTGATATAATTCTTGGATTTAAATGATAAAAGTGAAGTGTAATATTTCACCCAAATTTTTCTTAGTAAGTGCTAATCATTTGAAGCAACCACATATAAGTCAAGATTTTACATTTTCACTTCGGAGTACAGTCAATATACCATTTCATCTTATTTTGGTTGAATTCCTATTATGTAAAGAATGTGATTATGGTTTTCAGGAGATACTTAATATTCTATATTTGTCATTGTCATTTGAACTCAGCTAATTGAAGTTTTCTGACAACCTTCTCTAACCGTAACAGCCCACTTGAAAACCAATATATGAAAACACCACTACGCACCTTTTTTTTCGCTGGATTTTTGCTGTCGGCGGGCTATATGGTAGGTCAGATTTCAATAAGTCCGAATCCGGTTATCGTGGACGACATAGATTATACGATTGTTGATATTCCGGGAAATAGTATAATCACCAATGAATCAGGGATGGCACACACCTTTACCTGGACACGCTCCATTATTTCTATGACCGAAACCTGGGAGACAGCGGTGTGTGATATTACGATGTGCTATTTGCCCTTTGTTGAATCTCAAAGTTTTGTTCTGGGTGCAGGTGCATGGGGGAATTTGGATATTCATGTATATCCAAATAATACGGAGGGTAGTGCGCTCATTCAAATTTATATTGAAGATGATGCAGAACCGGTCAATTCTGCAACGGGTATTTATTATTTCAACCAGGCGCTATCTGCCCCTGAAAGACTTTCTGAAAACATCAAAACGTATCCAAACCCCGTAGCGGATATCTTGAACATCGAAGCCGGACATCAGGTTCACCGGATCGAAATATTTAATATTGAAGGCAAACGTATGCTGGCTGAGTTGGTAAATGGAAATTCAGCGATAAATCTTTCCGGTCTGCCTTCAGGAACTTTTATTCTCCGAATGTTTGATGGAGCTAATCAGCAGATTTCAGGAAATTTGCTCGTAAAGCAGTAATAATTCCATCCAGTACCAGCTGACGAACGAGGTGCAAGCCAATATCACATATTTAAAAGAGAATCTATCAGTTCAGGCACCTTTTCCGAGGCCTTGCCCTGCAGATGTGTTACACCCGGGAGATCGTTGAACTCGCCCGGATCAACGAGTATGATTTTGCATCCTGGGCTGGTGACGTATATCAAACCTGCGGCGGGATAAACATTTAATGAGGTTCCAACGACAAGCAGCAAGTCTGCCTTTCGTATCAGGACCTCCGCTTCCACCATAGCCGGAACCATTTCTCCAAACCAGACGATATGTGGGCGCAGTTGATGACCGCCTGGACAAAGGTCACCCACTTTAAGGCCATTTTCGGGCATGTCAAAGATTTCTATATCCGAATGGATATTCCTACACTTGATAAGTTCTCCGTGAAGATGTAAAACCTTTGACGATCCCGCGCGTTCATGCAAATCGTCGACATTTTGGGTAATGATCTGTACGTCATATTTGCTTTCGAGTCTGGCAAGAGCCACGTGACCGGGATTGGGTTTGGCTTCTCTCATTTGTTTCACACGCATATTGTAAAATTCAAGGACCATTTCCGGATTCCGGGCAAAAGCTTCACGCGTTGCCACATCCTCTATACGGTACTGTTCCCAAAGGCCACCCATATCCCGAAAGGTTTTTAAACCACTTTCAGCGCTCATTCCAGCTCCTGTAAAAACGACGATGTTTTTCATGCAATAAATAAGGTTTGTCATGAATGAAGATTTCCAAATGTAGATGTTTACATTTACGCCTCAAAAATCAAATTCGAAGCCCGTTTGCAATACATATTCCATGGCCAGCGACCACCAACCGCAAACCTCTCATTCAGTTTTCATTTCGTTAATCCCCATGTATGCTAGAGTATATTAAAGGTCATCTCGTGTCGAGATCTCCTTCAAGTGCCATTGTCGATAATGGAGGGATGGGATATTTGCTTCAGGTGAGTTTGAATACTTTCGAAGCGCTTGGTGGATTAAAGGAAGTGCAACTTTATGTGCATGAAGTGATCAGGGAAGATGCGCACCTGCTTTATGGATTTCTTCAACAGGATGAACGCGCGATGTTTCGCAGCCTGATTTCCGTTTCCGGGATAGGACCTGCCTCTGCGATCGCTGCACTAAGTACAATGAAACCCGCTGAACTTCAGGATGCCATCATGAAAGGAAATGTGGGTATTTTGCAGAAAATCAAGGGAATAGGTGCAAAGTCAGCCCAGCGGATTATTGTGGATTTAAAAGATAAAATTTCCAGTCAGGACGCAAATTTTGATATTTTTGGCGCCCAAAACAATACTGTGAGAGCAGAGGCGTTAAGAGCACTACGGAATTTGGGTTTTGATCCGCGTAAAGCGCAAAAAGTTGTCGACGAGGTGCTCGATAAAAACGATGAATCGATCAAAATTGAGGATTTAATTAAGCAAAGTTTGAGGAGTCTTTAGCTCCATAACCTGTGGTTTGAATTTACGGTTTAAATACATGCGGCAAGTAGGAATCGTTGCCATTTTACTGTTTTTGGTATGGACCGGGAGCGCCACCCGACCTACCTTCCATTCGCATGTGGTAAACCTGCCTGAAATTTCTGTCTCACCTGTAGTTCTGTATGTCGATTCTCCTGATGTGCCATTGCAATACCCGATCGAAGATGGTATAAATCCTTACGGTGACCCTGGCCGCATAAGCCTTACCGATCCGAGCAATATGAATAACGTGATCGAATACGATCCCGAAACAGGCAAATATTATTTCTACAAACGCATAGGAGACCGGATCGATTACCGCAATCCCACAGTGATGAATTTTGATGAATACATGGACTATGTTAATCGGAATTCTGTAAAGGAGTATTGGAAAGAAATCCGGGCCACGGACGAGATGGCAAGCGATGATCCAAACAGTCCCGATCCTTTTGCGCCCAGTCTGCAGATAAACAGCAAAACCTTCGACAGAATATTTGGAGGAAACACCGTTGATATTCGTCCCCAGGGGACGGCTGAATTAATTTTCGGCGCCAATATCAACAAAAATGAAAACCCCCAGATTCCAATAAATCAGCGGAGGATAACCACTTTTAATTTTGATCAGAGAATCCAGCTTAATGTAGTCGGAAACATCGGGGAAAAACTAAAGCTGAGCACCAATTACAACACCGAAGCTACTTTCGATTTTGAAAATCAAACCAAGCTTGAATACACCGGGTATGAAGATGAGATCATCCAAAAAATAGAGCTCGGAAACGTGAGTATGCCACTAAACAACTCGCTGATTTCAGGAAGTCAGAGTCTTTTTGGGGTAAAAACGCAGCTTAAATTTGGAAGGTTGACAGCCACCACGCTCTTTTCTCAGGAGCGGGGTCAAAAGAAGGAAATTAATATTCAGGGTGGCGCTCAAACCCAGGATTACGAAATCCGGGTTGACAATTACGAAGCAAACCGTCATTACTTCCTAAGTGGATTCTTTCGTGCCAGCTATGACAGGGCATTGGCTAGTTTGCCCGTAGTAAATTCAGGCGTTCAGATTACCAGAATTGAGGTATGGGTGGTGAATCAAACTGCCAAC
>JBGTLS010000212.1:0-2655 GCA_041744015.1 Cryomorpha sp.
GAATATTCGTATCGACAAACAGCCTATTCCCACTCATTCCTCATTTGTTTTTGATAATCGAGGGGATCAATATTCGTTTGAAGAATACCGGCATATTTTCTTATATTTTTCTTAGGAGTTTTGGAGAAAGCTTCGTTCAAAAGCTTCTTCATCTTGTCTATTGGAGTACCTTTTTTGATTACTGTTACCATTGTTATTTCTATATATTACAAGATTACTCAATTTTTAGCTCAGATCCGGCCTTGAACGATTATTATAGCCATTATGCGAATATATCCCATTGCCACATATTCTATTGCGTTTATATCGCCCATGCACGAGACCTGGATGCATCGTTTTCAAATGTATCAGAAATCATCCGATGAATCCAATAGACCAGACAAAGTTTTGCTCTCCGGCAGAAGTAGAATGGGAGAAGGGCGCCAACGGAACGGGCTGGGAAAGGCAGTTGTTAATCCCAGGGGAAAGATTAGGTCGGTAAAGGTCGAAAACGCTTATTCTTATCGAAAATACCAGAACGGAACACGAAAATTCAATTCATTCGTTCCAATTTAAAAATGTAGTTTGGATGAAAACATTTTTACCCCCGGGCAACCATTTCCCGAAAGGGCCGCTCTAAGCATTTAGAAACACACAATGGCGTACAGTTCCGAAAAAGACATCATAGCAGGTTGCCAGCGCGGCGACCGGGTGGCCCAAAAGGCACTTTACGATACCTATAAATCCCAGATGTACACGCTCGCATACAGAATCACCGGCAACTTTGAAGAAGCACAGGACGTGCTTCAGGAAGGGTTTTTAAAGGTGTTTCAGAATCTGGCTGGATTTCGAAGCGAGAGCGCTGCAGGTACCTGGATTCACACCATTATGGCGCGCACAGCGCTGGGAAGGGTGCGACAGCGCATCGAATTTGTGGAAATGGACATCCACCGCGAACTGGCAGATGTGCATTTTGACTTTCCTGTGGATGTGGAATACCTGGAAAACGCCATTTTATCACTTCCCGATGGATACCGATCCATTTTTACACTGTACGAAATCGAAGGATTCAAACACGCCGAAATAGCAGAAATGCTCGAAATTTCTGAAAGTACGTCGAAGAGCCAGCTGTTTAAAGCAAAAAAATTGTTGCGTGAAAAATTGCAGGAGGTACTCCGATGAAAAAGGGAAAAAAATATAGCGGGCTCCCCATTTCTGATTTACCGACCTATACGCCGCCGGAATCTTTGTGGAATGAAATTTCTGAAAGCCTGGATGAAAAACTTTCAAATAAAAATCAGCCAATTAAAAATGAGCTGCAACGATATGAACCACCTGCCGGAGTTTGGAAAAAAATTGATTCTTCTCTGAATTTTCAAAAACAGATTTCATCGATTCCGGTTCATGTGCCGCCGGATTTCATTTGGAATGAAATAGAAAATTCCCTTGCGGAAAATGGAATTCCAAAACGCAGGAATTTCAAACCACTGTTGAAATGGGCCGCATCCATTTTACTCATCGCCGCAATTGCAGGGGTGGTGAACCTTCTTCAACCCGATGCGGTCGAACTGGAGTACCACGTGGAATGGGAGCAGGCCAATGAAACGATTGATATCTCACCCGGAATTTCAGGATATGATATGATCGCCAAACTCTGTGCGCGCTCGAAAGAGATTTGCGATACACCAGATTTTATCCGCCTGGAAAATGAACTCTCAGAACTCGAGAAAGCCAGGGATGAAGTGAAATCGCAAATGAACCCCTATGGCGACAACAACGATCTGGAACGCATGCTTATGCGCATTGAAATGGAACATGCTGAAATTATGAAACAAATGGCTTCTTCGCTTTTATGAAAATTCGGATTCACATATTGTTTTTTCTGCTTTTGATCCTGGCTGGTGCCAATGTTAAGGCCCAGCAACCCGTGCAGGTGGTGAGCACCACCTGGGAAGAGCGTTTCGCCTGGACGGACAAGACCCGCCTTTTCATCAATGGGGAGCAGGCCGATATTTTTATCACCACCCACAAAGATTCAGATATAAAATGTACCGTTGTGCGCTCATCGCGGCATGCAGACAAAGCCCAGGCAGAGTCTGACTTGAAACTGATGAAATTGCTGAACGATCAGAGCGGCCGCACCATCACACTCCGCAATTATGTGGAAATAGCCAAAGGCGCCGCGCGACCTGAGGCCAAATTAAAAAGCACCTACCACATCAGCCTTCCGGAAAACGGGGGTGGATCGATCGAAATCTGGAATTATTTCGGGAGTGTGCAGGTGGATGCCATATCTGCAGACATTAAGCTCAAAGTGGAGTTCAGCAATGTGCAGCTCAGGGCTTTTTCAGGAAATGCGGATATGAGTATGAAATATGGTGACGCCACCCTGACCCGGCTCACCGGCAATATCACCATGACCACGGATCGCTCGAATATCGATCTCCAACATTTGAAAGGCAGCGCAATTATTCAGGCCCAATATGCCAAAATCCGGTTGTTAAACATGTACGATCCCAAACACCTGGCCATCGATGCCACGCGTTCTGAGGTCTTTCTCGACATCCCCTCCACGGCCCAACTCGGCTATGAAATCAAGGCAGAAAACGTCGATGTAAACCACCCTTCCGGGAAAAAACTCAGGCAGATCACGAGTCCCGATGGGAGTCTTAAACT
>JBGTLS010000213.1:0-3738 GCA_041744015.1 Cryomorpha sp.
CGGAAACCGTGCTGACCAGATTTAAATTCGACTCAATGCGGTTCTTTATCAGTGGTCAGAATCTGCTCACATTTACCGAATACACGGGACTTGATCCGGACATACCAGGTGGAATTCAAACCATTGGCTTTGACGGAGGCAATTGGCCTGCCAGTCGCATCATTTCCGTCGGACTTCAGGCTGGTTTTTAATTGAAATTTTAAAAGAAATAACATGAAAACCCAATCCATATTCATACTTATTCTCACCTTCATCATAGCCGCGGGATGCCAGAAAGATCTGGAAATCGCAAATCCCAATGCATTGACCATTGCCAATTTCTGGCAAACAGAGGCAGATGCCGTTAAGGGTGTCAATGCCGTATACTCAACCCTTCACCGGGGAGCCATTTCCCGATGGCAGTGGTTCTATTACGAAATCCGTTCGGATTTTGGCAAGAGCACAAGCCCCGATCCGGGGATTGTCAACAACATGGATCAATTCAACATTAACGACAACAATTACAGTAATACTGTAGGTGTTTGGGCGGATAATTATATCGGCATTTTTCGCGCCAATCAGGTACTCGATAATGTGCCAGGCATGGACATTGACAACAATCTGAAAGAGCGGGTGATTGGTGAGGCGTATTTCCTCCGGGGTCTGTTTTATTACCATCTGGCCACCCTTTATGGAAATGTGCCACTCATGTTGGAAACAAGTTCTCCCGAAGATTTACCCCCCACCAGTACGCAGCAACAGGTTTTCGCTCAGATCGAATCTGATCTGATGCAGGCTGCCGATCGTCTGCCTTTGAAGCAAGGTTATTCCGCCAATGACTTGGGTAGGGCAACACGGGGCTCTGCTCAGGCTTTGCTGGCAAGAGTCTATATGCAACAACAAAAATATGCCGAAGCACTTGCACCACTTTCGTGGTTTGTAACCGGAGGCGGTGTAGGCCAATACAGTCTTATGACCAATTACCGGGACAATTTTTTAATCACTTCCGAAAATAACGATGAATCGGTTTTCGAGTGGCAATTTGAAATCAACAGCACAGAAACAACCGATGATGATGTTGCTACTCCAAACCACAACATCGGATCTTCCATTGCGCAATTTCTCGCACCCAAACCCATTGGTTTTGCAGATGGAGAGGCTCACCGCTGGATTGTTCACGAATTTCTGAAAGAAACTACAACAACCGGAGGAAGAGATCCCCGGTTAGAAGCCAGTTTTCTGTACGATTCCACCAATGTTGGTGGCCCAACACAAACCATCGTTTACGGAGTCAATTGGCAACAAAGGCTCAATACTAACCAGATTGTTCCTGGGGTATTTTTCCGCAAATTCCTGAATGACCACTGGCGCAATGCCGAAAGTTTCCGCTCCCCAAACAACTACCGTCACATACGCTACGCAGATGTGCTTTTGATGTACGCTGAATGTCTGAATGCGACCGGAAGCACTGGTGCAGCTTATGAATATGTCGATCAGGTAAGAGCCAGAGCCGGACTGGCGCCGCTTTCAGAAGTGGCTCCTGGTCTCGGTCAAACGGCTTTTCTGGAACAGATCAAACACGAAAGGCTGACCGAACTTTCTGGTGAAGGCCATCGCTGGACGGACCTGGCGCGCTGGGGTGATCTCGGTCCACAACTCGCTGACCGCGATCCGGCATTCAACAATTTTGTTGTGGGAAAACACGAATTGTTGCCCATTCCACAACTCGACCTGGACATCAACCCCAATATGCGTCAGAACAATGGTTATTAGATCGAAAAGGGTGTTTGGCTCCCGGACAAAAGAGGTTGTCTTTTGGTTCCTCTTCCTCGAATAAGGATGAAAAACCCTGAACATTTGAGAGATGCAAAAGACCAAGGTAAAAAGAAAAAAGACGAATAAATTTTTAACCACAATTAAATCTAAACCAATGAAAAAAACAATTCTACCCCTCATCGGATTGATGACGGCTGTAACCTCCGGGTTTGCACAGTCGCCATACACAATCCACAACCTGAACTTCCCTTTTCAAAGAGGAAGTATCTCTGCTGTCGACACTGATAATGACGGTGATCGCGACCTTTTACTCACTGGCGAAGGCGCCGGACAAGGTGTACAGTTTTATACCAACAATGGAAATTTCAACTTCACTCCTACGGAGTCTCCATTTCAGGCATCTGTTTTTACAACGGTGGCATGGGGCGATGTAAATGGTGATGGTCATCCCGACGCGTTCCAGAATGGATTTGGTAGCAGTATCATTTCCAATCTCTACGTGAATAACAACGGCACCTTTACGGAAATGACTTCGCCAGCCGAATCACCTCTCGCACCAGGTGCGGCCATGGCAGACTTTAATAACGATGGATATCCGGATCTGGCGCTTTTCGGAAACCATAACATTGGCAATGGTTCACCAAGACTCTATTTAAACGACGGAAATGGTGGTTGGACTATGTCAACACCATTTGGCGATCCACTTCTTATCGATGCCGAACTTTCGGTGGTTGACTACGACAATGACGGTGACCTTGATTTGTTTCTGATGGCTGGATTTGACGGGCTTTCTGGCAGCCGTTATATTCGTCTTTTTCGAAATGATGGCGATGGGAATTTTACGGCTTTGGAACCAGAACTGATCGATAAAGGATACGGAAGTGCTACCTGGGGTGATTACGACGGGGATGGTGATCTCGACCTCTTGCTCAATGGTGATGGTTACCAACTGACCGGAGAAGATTCTGATTTATTCGTGAGATTGTACAACAACAACGGAGGCAATTTTACAGTCGCGGCGGTATTCGAACCATACCGTCAGGCCAATGCAGGGCAGGGCGCCGTATTTGCTGACTGGAATAACGATGGAAGCCTGGATGTAATTGTAGCCGGATGGAGACCCATCGAAGGTGACGAACGTCAGGCTGTCGCTATCTACCTTAACGATGGAGCGGGTAACTTTACCGAAAGTCCAAACAATAACTTCATCCCCGGAGTGTCTGAACATTCAATTGAAGTAGCTGATTTGGATGGTGATTCTGATTTGGATTTAATCGTTTCAGGCTATAGCAACCATGATTACAATGGGGCTGGAAGCAGTTTTAATGACAATGTGTCTTATATTCTTGAGAATCCCACCACTGCAGTCAATATGGCTCCCTCGGCACCTACCAATCTCCAGTCAGTAGCAAGTGGATCGAGCGTGACTTTTAGCTGGAATGCTTCAATTGATGATTCCACTCCTTCTGCATCCCTGAGCTACAACCTGTATGTACGGGATCTGGATGGAAACTTTATTGTTTCTCCACTGGCTAATATTGACAATGGTTTTGTGAAAAAACAGGAAATTGGAAATGTTCAACTGAATACGAGCTGGACCATTCACGGTTTGGATGGAAGTGGTTACACATGGGGCGTGCAGGCAATTGACAACAGCTACATGGGTTCTGCTTTTTCTTCCACAGTGGTTGGTACAGTGGACTTGTTTAAAGACAAAACCCTTTCTGTTTTTCCAAATCCATCTGCTGATGTGTTTCAAATGGAAGCCACAGAAGGAAAGTATGACGTAAGAATATTTTCTGTGGAAGGCAAATTGATTCAGGCTTTCACCTTATTTGGTGGCCGTACCACTTTTGAACTACAACCTGGAATTTATATCCTACAGGCTGAAAATGAAAAAGGCGAGTTGGGTACACAAAAACTTGTTGCTCAATAAATCTATTGAATTTCAAAAGCCCGTCGGTGGCGCAAGACCCCGGCGGG
>JBGTLS010000214.1:0-4077 GCA_041744015.1 Cryomorpha sp.
CTCCAACAACCATTTGAGTTCTTTTACTGTTGCGGCCAATAGTTTTGTCAATACTTACGACGCCAATGGAAACCTTACCAAAGAAGGCAGTACGAGATATCTGGTTTGGGGACATCATGACAAGCCAGTGGTATTTTACAACCGTGTGAACTTAAATACACCGACGATTTTTACCCATTATTTTTACAATGCCCAGGGGGACCGGGTGAAGAAAATAACCCGGAAAGATCAGAAGCTGGAAGTGACTGTGTATGTAGATGGGGGATTGTTTGAAGAAAGTTATTTAAAACCCAACGGGGTAGATATTGATAACAAATATCATTTCAATATGCTACACCTCAAAGATGGAAATTCCTCCTTGGTTTCCCATCGGATTGGGAATAATGACGATGACCCTTCCCCAGCCATTCAATACAATTTAGAAGACCACACTTCGGCTCCGCTCAGTGCAGGCCTCGGTAATAGTTCGGTGAAACTGACCACTACCGGAGGAATGATCAACAGGGAAGAGTAATATCCTTTTGGGGAGACTTCATTTGGAGAGTTTCGGTACAAAAGGTTATAATATTCATTTATGGGAATATGCAAACTGGATAATTATGATCAATCACACAATGAATGGATATACTTTCAAAATATTTTCGATGTTTGTGCGTTCTCTCATTTGAAGCTTTGTTTGTTGATAATCTTGTTATGAACAATTGTTAATAACTTGCGTACAAGGATTCTCTATATTACCTTTGACATGAACTTCCCAACTAACCTCATGCAAAAACTCCTCGAAATATTTAGGAAATCGCTTATAAACGATATTCCAGACGCGGTTGCTGGTAATTTTCGATCAAGACGAACCCACTATCAAAATATTATTCATAACTTTTATCCTGAAGATGGTGAAATCGAAATTGATAGTTATGAAAACGACAAAGTTCGGTGTTCAAATGATTTACGTGTAGTAATTCGAGATTATAAAGTAGGTGCAAAAAAATATAAGCATCAGGTTGAACTAGCGAAATAGTTTAACCGTATGAAACGCAAAAGGTCCGTTCAGCATAAATCCCCTACGGAATATCAACTTAGTGAGGAACACGATGACGGCATTCTACCTGATATTTTGACAATATCGGAATATGCTAAACTAGATCCATCAGCACCAAAATTTTTTATGGAAGCAGCTAAAAGCGAGCAAGATTTTAGACATGCTATGAATAAGGATGCTATGAAGTTATCAAGAAGAGAGCAAGCATTAATCCATGGAATAAACTATCTGGGATTAACATTCGCGTTTCTTATTGGCATAGCGGGAATGGCATTTAGCTATTTTTTGATTATTCAAGACAAGGAAACTTTAGGAAGTATTTTTGCCGGTGTTACTCTTCTTGGTTTAGCAGGATTATTTGTAAGGGCAATTGCACCCAAAAATAGAAATAGTAAATAGTTTGTAATTAGTCCACAAGCTTCATAATAATTGTCTTCGCAAATTAAAAGGGCAATTATGATCTTTTCTGGTCCTTATCCTTCTTCCCATTCCTTGTATGCAAAGAAGCGATCCATATTTTACCGGGACCGGGTAATCCACCGCTTCTCGATTACTCGCATGTGTCTGCTGCTTCCAGCAGTGCTCGTGAACACTCGTACGCTTAGAGTTCAGCGGTGCCCGTGAACTCCTTCGTTGCCCGGTTGCCTATTGCCCATTGCCTATTCTCTTCAAATCTTCCTCAAAAACCCCATCGTATCCACCCCATCCGCATAATCCCACAACTGCGGTTTCTGGCTTTCGCCAAATGCAATATCCCGACGACTCACAATACATTGAATTTCTTCCGAACGGGTATTCAACTCCGCACGCAATTTTTCTTCAGCGGCATACCGCTCGTAAAAAACAGTTCCCACCGGACTTGTCAGGGCTTCGCTTTCGCGAAAAATCACAAACCCATTGTCGAGAATTGGCTCCTGATTCATCAGCCAAAGGGCTTTGTAATAGTCGTAATTGTTGGCGTATTTGTGGTGGTTAACGATCTCATGGCGTTTGTAAATGGCTCCGAAAAACCGGTCAATATCAAAATTTTCGTGCATGTAAATTTTTGAGACATTTCGGCAGCCCAGACCGAAATACGAAAAGAGGTCATCGCCGAGTTTATCGAGTTCTTCGTCGGTTTCATTTCCCGAAAGGATGGCCACGGAAGTCCTGTTCTTGCGGATGATGTTTGGGTATTTTCCAAAGTAATATTCGAAATACCGGGCGGTGTTGTTTGACCCTGTGGCTATCATCGCGTCAACGTGTCCAAGCTTCCCTTCCTGCCAGTCCACCGGCCATTTCAGACCTTCAATCTCCGATTCGAATAATTCAATCAAGGCGGGAAGCAGGATATTATCCTGTCCGGATAATTTTGCGACAGCCCGATGCCCGGCCACAAACACGCACAAAAGATCGTGAAATCCGACCGCCGGAATATTGCCGGCCAGAATCACGCCGATGCGTTTTGGTTGAAATGTTTCACTTCCTCCATCATACTTACCAAGCCAGGTTTCAATCGATTCCGGATGCAACATCGCGGCCAGTCCGGTGAAAGCCTGCGCCATGTTTTCCTCCGTAAACCAGGGATTGTTGAGTCTTGCTTTTACACGGGCTTCTACAAATTTGGCGTAAGCCGGGCGATCGCTCATAAGGTAGGCCAATACACCCGGATCGGTTAGGTTGGAAAGCACGGCTCCCATAGCGATCAGGCTTTGGGTTTTGTCAATTTGGGAACTTATCATCAGGATCGAATCAGATTTCAGCGCAAAGCACCATATATTTGCAAAAGTAAACAGTTTAATTATTCAGTTATGGCTATCATAATTACAGATGAGTGTATCAATTGCGGCGCCTGCGAACCGGAGTGCCCAAACAATGCGATATACGAAGGTGGTGTGGAATGGAGATTGAGCGATGGCACCGATCTGAAAGGCTCAGTGGTGACGCCTATTGGCAATGAGTATGACGCTTTGGCAGAACAGGAGCCGGTGAATATGGATGTGTATTATATCGTTCCCGATAAATGTACGGAGTGTGTTGGTTTTCACGACGAACCCCAGTGCGCTGCGGTATGTCCGGTGGATTGTTGCGTGGATGATCCGGATTTTCGCGAAAGCGAGGACCTGCTCCTGCAGAAAAAAGAATTTATGCACCTTTAGAGGTGCAATCTGACGCGGATATTGACGTTGGAGAACTAAAACTTCAATAAATTTGAAAAGCATCTTTTTCATTTTTCTGGCACTCATTTTTTGCGGAAGCAATGGAAATGCGCAGTCTTTGGAAGAAATGGAAGCGGAACTCGCAGCCCTGCAGTACAAAATTGGCGACGCCCCGACCGATCAGGAGCGGATGGAAGCCAATGATGCTTTTCGCAAAATATTGATACGATCCTTTCGGGAAACAGGCGTTTTCGATTACCCATTTTCCAGTTTGCACAAAGTAGGCATGCTTCCCAGCGGTGACGGGGCTTTCAGGATGTTCACCTGGAATCTCCCAAAAACAGATGGAACGTATACCTATTATGCTTTTCTCCTATTTCCGGATGGCAAGGATTTTACAGAATTGATCGATTCTGAAGACTTGAAACGGGACGATGAAACAAAAACCTTTACCAACAAAAATTGGTACGGTGCCTTGTACTATTATATCCAGCATGTGAAGGAAAAGGGGGATACATACTACACTCTCCTGGGTTGGGATGGGAATAACAAGCTGTCCAACATCAAAGTGATTGACGCCATGGAGATCGACAAACGCGGAAGGGTGGAATTTGGACATCGGGTTTTTACCACCGAAACCGGAATGAAAAACCGTCAGATTTTTGAATACGCCAAGAATGCGCAAATGATGCTCTCGTATATTCCCGCCAAAAATGCCATCGTGTATCAGATATTGGCCGCCATCTCAGGCGCAGTGGAAGGCAATCCGGCTTATTACGGTCCGAGTTCTGCGTACAACGCCCTTCGGCTGAACAAGGGTATCTGGCAGCTGGAAGAAAATACCGAAATGATCCAGCCAAAATCCGACCCGAATAAATCCCAGTTTAATTTTCCCCCACG
>JBGTLS010000215.1:0-1993 GCA_041744015.1 Cryomorpha sp.
AAGCAGAAGATTTTTCCCTGCAGGTGAGCTCACCGGGACTGGACAAGCCCCTGAGAGACTACAGGCAATATGTAAAAAACATCGGTCGGTCACTGGATATAAGACTGGCAGATGGAGCAGAAATAACAGGCGAACTCATTGCCGCAGATGAGCAGGGTATAAAACTCTTTTCACAACGCAAGGAGCGCATAGAAGGCAAAAAGAAAAAAGAAACAATTGAAGAAACGCTGGAGCTTACTTACCCGGCGATAAAACAAGCCAAAATCAAAATCAACTTCAAATAATCACTCATGAGCAATATAAATTTGTTCGAATCATTCGCGGAATTCAAGGAATTCAAAAATATTGATCGCGAAACTATGATGCGCATATTGGAAGATGTATTTCGCAATATGCTGATCAAGAAACATGGTACGGATGACAATTTTGACATTATAATCAACCCCGACGAAGGTGACCTTGAGATATGGAGAAACCGGGAAATCGTGCAGGATGGAGAAGTTGAAAATGAAAACAAACAAATCTCCTATTCAGAAGCAATTAAAATAGAGCCGGATTTTGAAGTAGGTGAAGAAGCTACGGAAGAGATCAGGTTGGAGCATTTCGGCCGACGCAGTATCCTGTCCATGCGACAGAACCTCGTGTCGCGCGTTATTGAACTTGAGAAAGACAGTCTGTACAAAAAGTACAGTCAACGTGTAGGTGAAATCATCACCGGTGAAGTGTACCAGGTATGGAAGCGTGAGATATTGCTGCTCGATGACGAAAACAACGAATTGATACTTCCAAAATCGGAGCAAATCCCGAGCGATTATTTCAAAAAGGGAGATTCAGTGCGCGCCGTAGTGGCAAAAGTTGAAATGCGCAACAACAATCCTGTGGTAATCCTTTCGCGTACAGCTCCTGAATTCCTCGAGCGCTTATTTGAAATGGAAGTTCCTGAGGTATTCGATGGTTTGATTACCATCAAAAAAATAGTGCGCGTGCCAGGCGAGCGGGCCAAGGTGGCTGTGGAATCTTATGATGACCGCATCGATCCTGTTGGTGCTTGTGTAGGTATGAAAGGATCGCGTATCCACTCCATCGTACGTGAGTTGAAAAACGAGAATATAGACGTGATCAACTTCACCAACAATATTCAGTTGATGATACAGCGCTCATTGAGCCCTGCAAAAATTACCAACATCAAGCTCAACGAAGAAGAGAAAAAAGCAGAAGTCTTTTTGAAACCAGATCAGGTTTCACTTGCCATCGGTAAGGGCGGACACAATATAAAACTTGCGAGCAAACTTACGGGTTACGACCTGGACGTATACCGCGAAACCGACGGAGACGACGAAGATGTCGATCTGGAAGAATTTGCAGATGAAATCGAAAGCTGGGTGATCGACGAGTTGAAGGCCGCCGGACTGGATACCGCACGCAGCGTACTCGAGCTTAAAAAAGAAGAATTGGTTTCCAGAACCGATCTCGAAGAAGAAACAATTGAAGAAGTTTTAAAAATCCTGAGTGAAGAGCTTGAATAAAGCCCGGATTCAGGTTATTTTATAATTTCGCACTAACGGAGTAAAGATTATATGCCAGGTAAATCAACACCAGTAAGACTAAGTAAGGCTGCTAAGGAGTTTAACGTAGGTATCTCTACGATTGTCGAATTTTTGTCGTCCAAAGGTTATGAGGTTGAGAGCAACCCTAACTATAAGATTGACAATGCGGCATATGAAGTTCTGGTGGGTGAATTTCAGGATTCCAAAAAGCTGAAAGAAAAGTCCAAAATGGTTGGCGTCAGCTCCGGAAAGCGCGAAACGATCAGCATCGGCCGCGATAAACCAACAGAACAGAAACCAAAGGAAGAAGACAACTCGGATGAAGTCCTGATCAAAAATGTACAGGGAAGTTCAGAAGATGTGATCAAACCAGCGGCAAAAAAACCAGGTATCTCCATTGTTGGAAAAATAGACCTGAATAAGTCATCCAAACCGGCTCCCAAACA
>JBGTLS010000216.1:0-20173 GCA_041744015.1 Cryomorpha sp.
GCACCACCACCACCATTACAGATTCCCGCTCCGCCGCGTTTGGCGTTCTTTTGTGATAGCACATGCAACAATGTAACAATGATGCGTGCACCACTACATCCCAATGGATGACCCAGTGATACTGCTCCGCCATTAACATCCACTATTGCCGGGTCGAGTCCGAGTTCTTTTATATTCACAAGACCTACCACAGCAAATGCCTGATTGAGCTCCCAGAAATCAATGTCGTTGATCTTTAATCCCGCTTTATCCAAAGCCTTTGGAATTGCTTTTGACGGGGATGTTGTAAACCATTCGGGCGCCTGCGCTGCATCAGCATAACTGATGATTTTAGCGAGAGGCTGCAACCCAAGTTCTTCAGCTTTATCCCTACTCATAAGCACCAGTGCGGCGGCGCCGTCGTTTAGTGTGGATGCATTGGCTGCTGTAACGGTTCCTTCTTTGGAGAATACCGGTCGGAGTTGAGGAATCTTGTCCATAAAAACATTTTTAAATTCCTCATCTTCACCCACCATCACCGGGTCTCCTTTTCGCTGTGGCACGGATACGGGAACGACTTCATCTGCAAACCGACCTGACTTCCAGGCTTCTGCTGAACGGCGATAAGACTCGATTGCAAATGCGTCCTGCTCTTCGCGGGTAATTTTGTATTCCCTGGCGCAGAGATCAGCACAATTACCCATATGCTCCTGATTGTACGCGTCAGTAAGACCATCGAAAACCATTCCGTCAACCAACGTAATATTACCCAGCTTTGTACCCAACCTTGAACCCGGCATATAATGTGGTACCTGACTCATATTTTCCATTCCACCAGCCACAACAACTTCAGCATCTCCCAAAGCAATGGACTGTGCAGCCATCATAATGGCTTTCATCCCTGAAGCGCAAACTTTATTTACAGTAGTACATGGAACATTCTCACCCAGACCGGCGTGAATAGCCGCCTGCCTCGCAGGTGCCTGACCAAGACCTGCCTGTAAAACACAACCCATGAAGACCTCATCCACGACGGAAGCCGGGATGCCCGCTTTTGCAATGGCACCTTTGATCGCAATACTACCGAGACGTGTGGCACTTACAGAAGATAAACTTCCATTAAAACTCCCAATCGGCGTGCGAACAGCCGATACAATATATACTTCTTTCATGCCTATGTTGATTTTGTTGTGGTTGAAATTTCCACAAAGGTAAAACTTTAAATCCGTCGGGATTATCCCAGATTTATTGAGAAATGAGGTAATAAGTGTCCGTGCCGCCCATGTCGACGGTATCACCGTTGATCACGAAACTCTTTTGGATATTCTGGTATCCGCAATCACCGTCATATTCACCTTTCAATTCGATATTATCAATGGTAGCCACATATCCCGTACTGGGATCAACCACCTGGTAACCATAAACGGGATAATACGGCGAACCCGGATTGAGGAATGGGAATTCATCGTTGATTGAAAACATCCCCGGCCCGTCGGGAAAAACCCCATTCAGGTACACTGTATCTGCGACCAAAGGTTCGCTAAATGGTACAAAACGCACCAAATAAACATGGTGGAGTTCGAATGAAAAAAATCCATTTTCCCCATCAATATCAAGTTGAAATTTCAGAGAATTAATATCCATAATATCCGGTTCTTCACATTCCGGACTACACGAAAAGAGCATCAAGATTGATGGAATTATCAAATATTTCATTTTTAGTCTGAATATTGCAGTGACAAAAGTAGTGAATTGGACTGTGTTCAAATTTTGAATTGTTAATTTAGCCTTCATATGAGATCATTTTTGTTTTACTGCACGGCTTTGGCTGTTCTTTTTCTGCAGGGATGTGGCACTGCCTATTATTATGCCGAGTTCATTCATCCCTCGAAGACGTATATTCCTGCAAAAATTTATCATGTGGGCTTACTGGATAAAGCAACAACGGCAACTACCAAAGCTGCAGTATTTACAAGCGGTATTCCATATGAATCTGTGTCAGGTCTCCCTCAAATTGTGGCGCACAAAACCATTTCCGACTTAAAAGAACAACTCGCTGAAATCGGACGGTACAATCCGCTGCTAATTACGTGGCCTCAAGACTCTGTTTCGAACAAACCCTTTTCCCAGCCGGCTATGAACCCCACAATAGTAGACAGCCTTTGTCAAGCATATGGAATTAATGGGTTGATTGTACTTGAAGCTATAGAATTGACGATCAATACCAGAGGTAGCGTGGAAGTGGGAACCGTCGCGGATCCTGCGGGAATGCCTGTGAGAGTCCCTGAATTCACATCTCAAAGTCAGGTTAACTACACCGTACTTTGGCGATTCTATGATAACCTGCATTCGGCAACCGCCGATTCGTTTCAGGAAACTTATCAGCTCTCTTTCACGAAAGTGGCATACACGCAGGAAGAAGCCGCGAATACAGACCCAAAAGATATGAATCTGTCGGATGTGGCAAACCTTGCCGCTCATGACTATTTCCAAAGAATATCTCCTTACTGGAAAGAAGATTTCCGTGTGTATTATCAAACAGGCTCACCCGCATTCTATCGGATAGGACAAAATCTGGACTATGATGGCAACTGGGAAGTGGCCGCCATTGAATGGGAAAAGTTTACGGAAAGTGCAGAGCGAAGTCTGGCTTACAAAGCTCATTACAATCTGGCAGTAGCGAGCGAAATGATGGGCAACCCCCGACAAGCAAAAATCTCATTGGAACAAGCTTTGGAAATTAAACAAACAAGACAGGCAAAAACCTACCTTGAGAAACTCAAAAAGCAAATTCTGATTTACGATGTGGTAAATGCCCAATTGGGCAACCTTAAGAATTAATTCAATGGGCCGACTGCTTGCAATCTTCTATATCATTTGCACTGTATGGGTGATATATGATGTTTGGAAGAACAACCGACGCCTCTCAGATACAGAAAAGTTAATTTGGACGATTTCGGCTATCGTCTTCAGCTTGTTGACAGCTGTGATTTATTATTTTGTACAGAAACGTCGACGATTTTAGAGTGATCTGTTCTGACCAATACGGGCCCTTTCGATTATCTATCGCATCCATAAATGCGATATTCTAAAGCGGAAATTCAAAAATAATTCTCAGCTTGTAATATCCGGATCGGGTTTATCGTCAAATAAACAGATGAAAAAAGCCAAATCAGCCAATTGAGCCTATGGGAGCTGAGTATGAATTGATCAAACGCGGACTGAAGCATGACCGCCGGATGCAAACTGACCTTTACAACACGTGTTACAAGCGTGTGTTCAGTTCATGTTTGCGGATTCTGGGCGACGCTCACGAAGCGGAAGATCTCATGCAGGAAGCCTTCATCCACGCATTTCAGAGGATTGATACTTTTCGTGGTGAGGCGAATATATCAACCTGGATTTGCAGAATTGCTATCAATAAATGTTTAGACCATTTAAAAAAAAGACGCGTAAAGCTTGAATTCGATGATAAGTGGGAAAAAAGTGCCACCGGTGTTTACCAGGAAGATGAGGAAATATCATACGATACGCAGAGAATTTTAAATGCCATGAAAGAATTGTCTGAGGGCTGCAGAGTCATTTTTAGCCTTCATCTTTTTGAAGAAATGGATCATGCTGCGATTGCAAAAAGTCTCGGAATTAAAGAGGCTTCATCCCGGGCCCAATATGCCCGGGCAAAAAATAAAATTAAGGAACTGGTAAGAGAAACATATGTCTGAATTAGAAAAATACCTCAATGTCCACCGCGATGAATTCGATCTCGCAGAACCCCAAAGTGGTCATACTGAACGATTCGCGCTCAAACTTGAAAAACAAATCAATGGAGATCATAAATCGCGTATTCTTTTCTGGCGGATAGCAGCATCCATAATTATCCTGGTGGTTTTGTCTCTTTCCATTTGGCTTCCCAAATCGAACAATCCGGAAAATGTGCAATACAGTTCAATTTCTCTGAGCGATATATCCACTGAATTTGCAGAAGTGGAAAAATACTACAAATCCAGACTTGACGAAAAATATCAACAACTGGAGGCTCGGTCAGACTCTGATCCGGAGGTGGCTGCCTATCGGAAAGAAATAGAAAATCTGAGCATTGTATACACAGATCTTGAAAAACAGCTTTATCAAAGCGGAACACATGAACAGGTGATCCAGGCAATGATAGAAAATTTACGGCTGCGATTGACCCTGATTGAAAACCTCGAAAAGAAAAATTCCACTGAATCAAATAACGATTGAATATGAAAACAAGATTGTATTTACTTGCCCTGTCATTCATAGTGATTTTGGCAACTCACGCACAGGAGGCTAATAATCGTTCAGAAAGATTTAATTTCAGTAACACTGAAAAATTGAAGATTGATAATTCTTTCGGGGATGTAAATGTCCAAACTTACGCAGGAAAGATGATTGATATTTTGGTAGAAATCACCCTCACGACCAAAAACCAGAAAGATATTGATAAGAGTTTTGAGAAAATCAAGATCAAAACAACCGAAACGAAGGAACTGATCACGGTTGTAACCGAAAACAAAATGAATGGGAACAATTCTGTGAAGTCATTTCGTGTTGATTACACTGTCAAGATGCCTGAGGGTACCGCTCTGGAAATTATCAATCGATTTGGAGATGTTACGGTTTCGAATACTTCCGGGAAAATCAATCTGGATGTACAACATGGATCCTGTTTCGTCACACAGGCCACGGCCAAAGGAAATCAGGCCAAGGTTCAATTCGGTGATCTAAAAATGGATTATGCGGATGGCAACACCATCAAGGTTCAACACGGCGATCTGCGTGTGACGGATCTCAAAAATTCAAAAATCAATGTGCAATTTGGTGACAGCAAAATTGAAAAGATTACGGGAACCGGTGATTTTAATATCCAACATGGAGATTTACGGATCGACAATCTTCAAAACGGTCTAACCAATCTTCAAATTACCAGTCAATTTTCTGATATAAAGCTCGGCAATATTCTCGGAAGCAGCTATACCATTGATCTCGATGGTAATTTTACCGATTTTTCGTGGAATGGGGTTATAAAATCATCCAAAGGTGGAATTCGTATTTTATCTCAGAAGAAAGATTACACCAGTACCAATATTCAACTGGAATCAGGTTCTGATCCCACTCCTAAAAATAAAATCATAGTGAAATCATCTCACGGTTCTGTAAAGTTTGAATAAGACGAAATTTACATGATAGGTATATTGAAAATCCCGGAATTCCCGGGATTTTTCATATTATCCAAGGTCATGATACTCCTTATTAAAATCTACCCTTAGCAACCGCTTATAATAATCCAAAGACAGTTTTGAACAATCTCGATAACACAAAGAGATGATCTGTTAATTTTCAAATTTAAACATTACTTTTCAGCGATGGGAGAATGCGTTTTGAAATTGAAACGCGTACAAATGCATTGGACATTGCTCGCCTTTCATCGGAATAACAAAATTTCTTTGAAAGCTTAAACACTTGAAATTGCGCAAATTGTTTCTTAGTTCTGAGATTGCTTTAATGTAGTTGATTAATGAAAACAAGGTATTTGCTGTCGGTTTTTCTATTCACCTGTTGCACCTGCCTGCAAATTCGGGGTGCGTCCGACACGACCGGTCAAAATTTCCTAAACCAAAAGGTTCAAAAATACTTGTATAGCAATATGTATGATTCGGCTCAACAAGTAGTAATGGACTATTTGTCAAAGCCTGATCTAACTGACATAGAGAAATTTACCGGATATTATTTATACAGTGAAGTACTCAAAGCAATAGGGCGTCCTGCAGCAGCGCTCGTTGAGTTGCAAAAGTTGAAAGAGCGTTTGCCCAATGTCGTGGAGAAACCGTTATATGCTTCTCTTGTTCAGGGAAAATTGGCTGAAGGGTATTTCAATATACCTGATTATGAAAAAGCGAGTTTGTACGCATCAGAATCTTTGCTGCTCAGCCCGGATACGAGTTTAAGGGCTGGTGGTCACGCCGTGAATTATTCAATTCTGGGATATTCTGATTTTCTCAGAAATAAATATCAATCGGCGCTGGACTATTTTGAAAACGCATTGAGAGTTTATGACAGATACGGAGAAACATGTGAATTCCCACTTGTTTACCTGAAGATGGCGCAGGTATACAATGCCATGGGCAAACGCAGAGAAGTTGAATCATTTATTTCCCAGTCATTTCACATAAGTGACTCCTGTAAAATTGATAGCTACAAAGAACTCGCACATTTGACCTTACTGGATATTCAAAAGGAAAAGGGAGAATATCGCAAGGCTTTGGAGACATTGGAGAAGTTGAGTGAATTGAAAATCACGCTGGCAGACCTCCGACAACAACAATCTTTGAATGCACTCGAAATTGAATTTGACGCAAGGCTCGCAGAACAGGAAAACTCCAACTTAAGAGACATCAACCGAAAAAATGAAGAAATACTTGCCAAGCAAAGACTGGCGCTTTATACCGCCTTAGGTGCCATCGCAATCCTACTCCTTTTTACCATGTTGCTTATCAGGGTATCCCGTCAAAAAGAAAAAGCGCGATCGTCCATTACTTTGCTAAACGCCCAACTCGAAAAGAAAGTCGATGACCGCACAAAACATCTTCGGGAAGCAACACAAAAACTTCAGGAAAATTCCGAAAAACTCGCAATTCAAAATAAACAGTTTGTCGATTTCTTCAATATTATCTCTCACAACTTTCGCGCTCCACTGGCCAATCTCACCATGCTGGTCAAATTTATAGAACGCTCGAATGACATATCGGAAAAGAAGCTTTTAATCGACAGCCTCAAACAGGTAAGCGCAAATTTGACAGATACATGCAATGAATTGCTCGAGTCGATGCAGATCATGCAGGATTCTGAAATTCCATATATAGCCAACGATATGACGGAGTTAATTACGAAAATCAGGTCAGGTCTTCAAATGGAAATTGTGGAATCCCGTGCTGAAATTCACATGGATTTTACTACAGTCCCAATAATCTACGCTCCACCAAAATACTTAGAAAGCATCCTTTTCAATTTGATAAGCAATGCACTGAAATACAGATCTCCGCAACGAATTCCTGAAATCATGGTTGTAACATCTCCAACTCATACCGGTGTGAGATTAACCGTTAGCGACAACGGGCTTGGCATTGATCTGGGCAAACACGGCAACGAGATATTCAAAATCCGGAAAACTTTTCACAATCATCCTGAAGCCAAAGGATTTGGACTTTTTCTGACGAAAACCCAGGTGGAATCACTCGGTGGTCGAATTTGGGTGGAGAGTATACCCGGAGAGGGAAGCACATTTTTCGTAGAAATTGACGATCAAAAGAATAAAAAACAGGAATTCAAAATCGGTTGATTCTGGTTATTCCGAAATATCCACGCGTTTAAATTTTCGTACGCGGAAACTATTGCTTATTACCAAAACCAAATAAGCCACACATCCATAAGCGATCATTATGAAGGAAACGTGTTGATCAAGCAATATTCCGAAAAGCAACGGAGCTATAGCTGTACTGAAAACTGAAATAACTGTAAACATACTTCGCACTTTTCCAATTTGATCGATACCATAAAGTTCTGCAATCACCGCAGTATTCAAAACACCACTTGCGCCCATCGTAACACCAGTCAGGAATAAAAAAGCAGCTGCCGCCCATATTCCCGGAAGCAAGCCAATGGATAGCACCCCAATGGTCATTGGAATGAGAAAGAAGGGGAACAATTTTACCGCGGAAAATTTATCAGTAAGCGTGCCTCCAAACAAGGAGAAAACAAATCTAACAGCACCGTATCCGGTAAAAAGTAGCGTATAGATTTCATAAGGCCAATTCATTTCTTCGGCGAGTAAAAACTGATAGAAGAAAAATCCTGTTATTACAAAACCAGTACTCAGACTGGACAAAGCGATAATCCAGAATCTTTTTTCTTTGAGCATGGACCAGTAAAATTTGCGTTTTCCTATTTTGGGACTATCGGACACGACAGATTTTGGAACGTCCAGTTTTTCAAGATTGAGTTGGGTGATCAGAAGGAGAAGTAGCAGAAGTATAATTGCGCCCGACCCGGCTGCCAGTCGCCAGCTGGTAAGAGCGATCATAAAGGCAATAAGCGCGGGAAATACCATTTCACTCATTGAATATCCCAGGGATGACAAACTGAGAGCTTTACCCCTATCCCTGGAGTAATATCGGGACATCACACTCAGACTTATGTGACCCATCAATCCCTGACCAGCCATCCGCAGACCGGTAAGTGCCACAAACAATGTAATGGGATGCCATACCAGCGACAGTATAATACATGATATGGCGAGCACGAGAATCACTTTGTTGGTTAAGGAACGTACCCGCCACTCATCGATGAGATGCCCAAAGCGCAAAAGAAAAATAGCCGCCAAAATTGTTGCCACTGCATAATAGCCTCCAAAAGCGCCTTTGCTAATGCCCAACTCCAATAATATGAATGGAACAAAAAGAGAAATGAGGAATGTCTGACCGAAAGCAGAAAAAAAAGTGAGTACCCAGCCAAAAAAAACGGGTCGAAACTGCTGTCGGAGAAAAGCGATGTATGCGCTCATAGAAATATCGGCCACAAAGAAACGCAATACATATGTATCACCGTAAAATTGAAGATTTTGAAGTGTTAATATTTATCAGAAATCATTAAGGGGCAAGGACACCTCCGGAGAACGAAACATTGCCTTTAAATTTTCGATGTTTTGTATTTCACAGCGCGATTGAAGTGCCTAAATTGCGCCCATCAAAGAATTAAGCTTTCACTCATTTGTTAACGTAATCTTAACATTGAAAACCTGCTTTCCATCCGTGCTTGGCGTTTTTTTGCGGAATGGTTGAAACCTTCCCCGATATATGAAGACCTTAAAAAGGGCTGATCGCAACAATCCCTATCTCAATATCCTGGATTTTTTCGCCAAGGAAAGAACATTCCTGATTATAGTTCTTGCCGGACTGCTGCTTGCCGAAATTATGGTAGGTTTTGGTCAGGCCGCCATGTGGCTTGGATTTGCTTTTGCGGCTTATGCTGCTGTAGCTAATGACAGTATACAATCTCTGGGTACTTTTATTGAAAGTAACCGCAAACGTCGATGGTGGGTTTTGTGGTTATTCATCGGTTCAATATTCTTGTTGACAGTTACTTTTTCCTGGGTTTATTACGATGGTGATGTTACATATCAAAGGCTTACAAATTCAGATGGCACCTCCAATTATCCGCATCCCCCTAATTTCAGCTATTTCCAGCTTATAGCACCATTGGTGCTGCTCATTCTAACAAGGTTGAGGATGCCTGTATCCACTACATTTCTGTTGCTCAGTGTATTCAGCGCAGACACTTCAGGCATTACTGCAATGGTAGGAAAAAGTGTCTCCGGTTATGGAATGGCTTTCCTACTGTCTTTTGTAATATGGTATGCAGGTTATAAACTGATCAGCACCTATTTCAGACAGAGAAAAACCCATCAGGCATGGACCATTGTTCAATGGGTAGTGAGCGGTACGCTTTGGGCTGTATGGGTAATGCAGGATGGTGCCAACATTGCTGTATTCCTTCCCAGGCAACAAACAGGAATTCAATTTTTTATTTTCGCTTCCACTATTTTTCTGGGATTGGGTTTGTTGTTTTATTTAAGGGGTGACAAAATTCAGAGGGTGGTCAGCGAAAAAGTGCGCATTTCCGACGTTCGCGCTGCGACACTTATCGATTTTACATATGTACTGCTCCTCATTTACAAACTGTTTATCAGCACGGTACCCTTGAGCACCACCTGGGTGTTCCTGGGAGTTATTGGCGGTCGTGAAATTGCGGTTAGTTTATCCCGAACAAAAGCGGGAAAAAAACACAAAGTGAAGGCTGGAAGGATGATATTCCGGGATTTCAGCTATGCCATGATTGGACTATTTATATCAGTCGCTTTGGCGTCTGGGGCTAATCCGGCAATTCGACAGGAAATTGCTTCATTTTTTAGTTCTCTCTTCTAAGATTTTATCCTTCGTTTCTGAGAATTTCGAGAGGCGGCTTCCGGACCACTGAACGGCTATTGCTCATCCCTATAAGAACTGTTAGCAACGTAATGCAGCCATATCCTATGAGAAGAGTTCCAATCGGCGGGTAAAAATCAGCATCAAAACTGAAATAAGCCAACGCCCAACCGGCCCCAAGGGCGATGAATATGCCAGCAAACGCTGCAATACTGCCCAAAAGAAAGTATTCCAGCATATTGATCCGGAATATCTGAGATCTGCTCGCACCCAACGTGCGAAGCAATACGCTTTCCTGAATTCGCTGATACTTGCTCACAATCACAGAACCCGACAGTACCAACAAGCCTGTCAAAATACTGAAAAAAGCCATAAAGCGGATGACAAAAGACACCTTTCCCAAAACCGAATCCACGGTGTGCAGGATTAAATTGAGATCAATAATCGAAATATTCGGAAACTCCTGCACCACAGCTCTTTGAAATCCAGCCGATTGGGCCGTTGAATCAAAACGGGCCAGCATCACGTGAAATTTTGGCGCCTCCTCCAGCACCCCTTTCGGGAAAACCACTAAAAAATTGGTTTGCATCCGCTGCCAATCCACCTTGCGAATGCTGCCTACCACGGTATTGAGAATGGCTCCCTGAACATTAAAACTAATCTCATCACCAACAACCACTTGCATATCCCTGGCCAAACCCTGTTCCAATGAAATGAAAATTGGATCACCCGGACTTTCAACCCGCGGATACCACGTGCCAGAAAGCAGTGTCTCTGACGAAGTCAAAGAGTCGCGGTAACTCACCCGATATTCCCTGTTCAATACCCAACTCCGAACCCCTGAAACGGTATCAGCCCGCAATTCTTCAATACTCTTCCCTTCCAATTCATGAAGGCGCATGGTGACAATCGGCACTTTTCCCATTAATTTGAGATCGTGTGTGTAAAACAAGTCTTCCACCGCCTCCAACTGATCCGTCTGAATGTCAAACAATACCATATTTGGTCTGTCGGAAGAATCCGAAGAAAATCTGACTTTATCGACCAACAATCCCTGACTAATAAAAAGTGTGGAAATCAATGCTGTGCCGAGTCCAATTGTCACTACAAGAATTAAAGTTTGGTTGTTCGGCCTGTATAAATTTGCCAGGCTTTGCCTCAGCAGGAACGAACCACCTGTGGGAAAATACCTCCGCACCAACCAAATGATCAGTTGGGCCACTCCGGCTAAAAGAGCAAAGGAAAGCAAAAGACCAGCTGAAAAATAGGCTGCCTGAATCCAATCACCCAGTTGTAAAAATGAAAACAGGAAGATAAAACAGAGAATCAAACCGAAAACCAAAAAGGGCAAACGATCTGTTTCCTGATTTTCATAAGAGGCCCGGATTGCTTGCAGCGGTGAGATGCGACGGATCCGCAACAAGGGAAAAAGAGAAAAAAGTACGGAAGCAGCTACACCCAGAGCCAAACCTTCCATAATGGCCGAAGTACTTAAACGAAGATCAACTTCGATAGGCAGGAAATCACCAAAAAGTGCCGGCAGATAAAACTGAACTGCGGTTCCCATTATACTACCAATCAGTGCTCCGATTGTGCCCATAATCAGAATCTGTACGAGAAAAATCGCCATGGCTTCTTTCCCTGACGCTCCAAGGCACCTCAACACTGCTACCGATTGCACCTTTTCTTTCATGTAAATGTGTACCGAACTTGCCACCCCAATACACCCCAACAGCAGGGCGATAAAAGCTGTGAGGTTGAGAAAACCTGTGAGATTGGCATACGCATCGCCCACTTCCTGTTTTCGTTCGGCCACATCGTCGTAGCGGAGTTTTGAAGATTCGAGTCGCGGTTTTATAAATTCTTCAAAAAATGCCTGATCTATACTTTCGGTGAATTTGACATACAAAAGGTAATTGATCCGACTGCCCTTTTTCATCAATCCCGATTGCTCCATCAGGCGGAATGGAATAAATACCGGAGGAGCGACAGTTGAAGTTATAGCTGATTGCCCGGGCACATTCAGCACGCTACCTTCAATGTGAAAAGTGAGCTCCCCTACTTTTATACTGTCTCCCACACTTGCGTCAAACTGCATGAGGAGAGTTTGGTCAACCAGCGCTTTTTGCGAAAGCGCAAGATTACCGGCTACATCACCGGGGAGTGTTTCTATACTTCCGTAAAAAGGGAATGACGATTCAACCGCACGGACATTGACCAGGCGTGTTCCACCATTTTTCGGAAAAAGCACCATGGAGGCGAAGTTGGTTTCATTAGATATGTCGAAACCCAGGGAGTCAAAAAATTGTATGATGTCCTGCGGAAGGGGCGTTTGTGATTCTATTTCAAGATCAGCGCCTAATAATTCCTTTGCCTCACCCTCAATCTGATTGCGAAGATTGTCACCGAATGAATTGATAGCCACCAGAGCGCCGATACCGATCACGATACTGCTCATAAAAAGTAGGAGCCGACCCAGATTCCGCCTGCTGTCGCGCCAGGCCATTTTAATCAACCAGGAAATCTTACTCAAATCAAATCGTTTTTGCTGAAGATGGAGTTTGACCAGCCAATTTATCAGAAATAATTTTCCCCCCACGCATGCTCAACACCCGGTCTGTACGTTGCGCGAGTTCCAGGTCGTGTGTTACCAGAATCAATGTGGTTTTCGCTTCTGTATTGAGTTGAAAAATCAGATTTTCAATCATCAAACCTGTATCCTGATCAAGATTGCCCGTGGGCTCGTCGGCAAATAGAATCGAGGGTGAATTGGCAAAAGCCCGGGCGATGGATACGCGCTGTTGCTCTCCACCAGAAAGCTGTGCAGGATAGTGGTGACCGCGGTCTGCCAGCCCTACTTTTTCAAGTAATTCGAGTGCCGTCTTTCGCACGGTTCGCGATTTACGCAGTTCGAGGGGAACCATCACGTTTTCAAGTGCTGTTAAAGCTGCAAGCAGGTTAAAGCTCTGAAAAATAAAACCTACATGTTGGTTTCGAACAGCAGCTTTTTCATCCTCCGAGAGATTGTCCAGTTGAATTCCATCGAGGACTACAGTGCCCGAACTGGCTTTGTCAAGCCCGGCGCATAAGCCCAGCAAAGTAGTCTTGCCACTTCCGGAAGGTCCTACAATGGCGCAGGTAGCTCCGCGTTCAACTTCAAAACTCACATGATCCAATACGATAAGATCCTTCCCCCCTCCGTGATAAATTTTCGTGAGGTTGGAAACCTGCAATATTGAGTTGTTAGTCATATTTCCGTACAAGTAAACCAGATTTACACCAGAATTGATCAATCTAAACTTATCGAACGAAGATATGTTCTAATTTCATTCAACCTTTTCACTGAAACTATGACATTTAACAAGATTAGGCTTCTCGCTTTCCTGGCAGCAATGGGAGTTATTGCAGGTTGCGGCGAAACATCCACCGTAGGTGTCGAGCGGGAAAACGATTTGACTCTCTTAGAGAACGGCAAAACCAATGTCCCGGCCACGGCGGAATCCAGAAAGATAATTGTCTTTTTTGGCAACAGCCTATCTGCGGGATATGGAGTGGAGCCACATGAATCTTTTCCCTCTCTGATCCAAAAACGTATAGACTCACTCGGTTATGCCTATCGGGTGGTAAATGCAGGTATCAGTGGAGAAACTACGGCTACGGGCAAAAACAGAATAGACTGGGTCCTTAAACAGCAGACCATCGATATCTTTGTGCTCGAGTTGGGGGCCAATGATGGTCTTCGTGGATTGCCTCCGGAGGAAACAAAGAAAAATTTGATTTCAATCATCGAAAGTGTCCGTGCAGTGCACACGGAAGCGGAAATTATCCTGGCAGGTATGATGGTTCCTCCCAGCATGGGATCGGATTACAGCAATAATTACAATCGAATTTATTCCGAAATAGCCCTTGAAACTGATGTGGCCCTCATCCCTTTCCTTCTTGAGAATGTGGGTGGAGTCCCGGAGATGAATCAGGCTGATAGAATACATCCCAATCCTGCGGGAAACAAAATTGTGGCGGAGAATGTCTGGTCTGTTTTGCACCCATTTTTACTCAAACCGAATGATTAACAAAGAAAAAACGTTCGCCATAGCCACGAACGTTTTTCTTTACTACTACCTGTTTGAAGTATTAACCGGACCAAAAGTAAATCACCTGCTGACCGATGCAAAGGACACAGCAATAAGTTATTGTGAAAATTACACTAAGGATATGTTATGCTCATGAAATACAAGCTCTACATGCGCGATAAATTTCGCGTAAATTTGCACCTCAAAAAGTGGAAGTGACGACCTCATATAACCCGATTATAGAAGTGATTGAGGAAGCTTACGAAATTCCACAACTCAATCGCAAGAGAAGAATTTCGGCTTTGTTACCCAGTGATTATTATCAAACCGATAAGGTCTATCCAGTTCTTTATCTGAAGGATGGTCAGAACCTGTTTGATGACAATGCACCTTTTGGCAACTGGGCCATCGACCGCTCTCTGGCTCAATTGGCAAAAGAAGGTTATAATAATATCATCGTAATTGCGATAGACCACGGTGGCAATGATCGAATTACGGAATACCTGCCATATTTCAACCGGAAAGTAGGAAACGGAGAAGGCGACCGGTACCTGCAGTTTATGCAGGATACCCTCATTCCATATGTAAACAAAAAATACAGGACCCGTCCTGAAAGAGAACATACGGGGATTGGTGGAAGCTCTATGGGGGGGCTTATCAGTCTGTTTGCCGGATTGAATCATCAAAGCAGCTTCAGCAAACTCATGGTATTTTCACCGAGCCTGTGGATAGCGCCACGTATCTTTCAACAGGCGGCGAATTTCGATCCGCAACTCCCCATAAGTGTATACATCTATGCAGGTGGAAAAGAAAGTGCCAACCACATGCCAAATGTTACCCGATTTAAAAACACCCTATTGGGAGGCAGAAAAAATTTTTCCAACATCCGTCTGCATGTTTCTCTAAATCCTGAAGGCACGCATAGCGAAAAGTATTGGAGAGAAGAATTTCCGAAAGCCGTGAAATGGCTCTACTATGAGCAGTAAAACTTTTGATTATGACCTTTACCAAAGCTTCTGAAAATGGCAAATCGTATGACACCACCATCATACCTGTACCATCAGATTTTTCCCAGGAATCATTTGAAAAAGCCTATCCTTTTTTACATAAGAGCATCAAACCTGAGGAAGATACCTGGTTTCTGGTGCACAATAATGACAAGCTCCACATAGTTTTCACCGTAAATGTCGGGGGCAACGATGGTTCCATCAGTCAAAAATTCAGGTTGCTTGCCAGCAAAACGCATAAACAGTGGAATGGTAGTGTAGGATTGGACGCCAGTTTTCTGGGGGATAAGATAGCAGCCGCCCTGCGGGGGATGGAAATGGCCTCTTATGGAATTGGAAGTTTTAAAAGTGAAAAAAACGTTTCCACTTTTCCCGAAAATATTGAAATCATTTTTGCTGTCGTGTCGGATGAGATAATTGCCCAAGCCGGAATCAGGGCTGAATCCCAGATGCGCGCTATGCACCTTATTGACCTGCCGCCCAATTGGAAAACACCAACTTATTTGGGTGAATGGGCCATGAATTCTGCAAAGAAATACGGTTATAAATGTGAAGTTTGGGCTCATGAACGTATTATCACTGAAGGTTTACATGCGCTTTACGCAGTAGGAAAGGGCAGCGAACACCCACCCGTGTTTATCATCAGTCAATATTTCGGTGACCCGGAAAATAAAAAATGTCATTTGGCCCTTGTCGGGAAAGGAATTACATTCGACTCGGGCGGCATTTCCATTAAACCCTCCACCAACCTTCATTACATGAAAAGCGACATGGCCGGAGGGGCTGCGATGCTTGGATCCATTGAAACTGCCGCCCGATTGAAATTGCCTATCAATGTAGCTTGTATCGTGCCTTCGGCTGAAAATACGGTTGATTCATTGAGCTTTCGCCCGGGCGATGTGATCGAATCTTATTCTGGCAAGACCATTGAGATTATTGATACCGATGCCGAAGGTCGTTTGATCCTGGCAGATGCGCTGGCCTGGACAAAAAAGAACCTGAATCCCGATCTGATGATCGACATGGCTACCCTCACCGGTAGTTCCGTTCGTGCTCTTGGGAAAGAAGCCGCAGCGCTTTACAGCGAAAATGAATCACTGTCAAAACTGCTGCTGGATGCCGGTCAGAAAACCGGTGAAAAACTCTGGCCCATGCCGCTCTGGGATGATTATAAATCATACATCCACAGCGATCTGGCCGATGTGAGCAATTTGCCATTGGCACCCGTAGCAGGCAGTATTGCAGCTGCCAAATTTCTCCAGGTTTTTGCAGATGGGCATCCCGCGTGGGCTCATATCGATATGCCTGGAATGTCTTTTGGCGACAGCCCATTTGCCAAAATGAAATCGGCAACCGGATATGGGGTTCAACTTTTAACGGAAGTGATGCAAATACTGGCGAATAATCCAGATATTGTCCGTAGCTAATCTAATCAATCGTATGTCTCAGGAATTGACTTTTTTATGTGTGTCCTCCTATTTTAAAGGAGAAGCTTTTTTAAGTGCCTGCAAGCAAGCTGGCAATAAAGTTTTTTTGGTTACCTCCTCGAAACTGAGCGAAAAACCCTGGCCATGGGACGATATTGATGAAGTGTTTTACATGCCCGAAGATGAAAATAACCATTGGGATATGGAAGTTCTCATCAACTCGATAGCCTTCAAAATGAGGCATATAAAATTTGACCGATTTGTTGCTCTCGACGATTTTGACGTGGAAAAAGTGGCCAGAATGAGAGAACATTTTCGCGTTCCTGGCATGGGAGATTCTACCAGTCGCTATTTTCGCGACAAGCTTGCCATGCGCATGAAGGCAAGAGAAGAAGGGATTCCCGTACCAGCTTTTACACCGCTATTTCACGATGAGGCTATTCACGCTTACGCGAAAAAAGTTTCTCCACCCTGGATGATCAAGCCCCGGTCGGAAGCCTCGGCAGTCGGCATCAAAAAAATAAAATCGGTCGATGAACTTTGGGAACATTTGGAAGAAATGGGTGACGATCGCCACAAATATGTATTGGAAAAATTTTCTCCAGGTACCGTATATCATGTTGATGCGCTTACTTTCGATGGGGAAGTGGTTTTCTCAAGAGTAAGTCGTTATCTCGATACGCCATTTGACGTAGCCCATGGAGGCGGGATTTTTCGGTCTCACACATGTGACTTTGACGACAAAGCGGCCATCGCTCTCAAAGAATTGAATAAAGATGTATTACTGGGGTTTGGAATGCAATACAGCGCATCTCATACCGAGTTTATCGAGTCAAAGGAAACGGGGGAATTTTTGTTTTTAGAAACTTCTTCGCGGGTGGGAGGTGCAAATCTGGCCGAGATGGTCGAACAGGCAAGTGGGGTCAATTTGTGGGCGGAATGGGCGAGGTTGGAAACGGCAGTTGCCAGAAAAAAAACCTATAAATCACCAAAAGATAAAAATCAACATGCGGGTATCGTTGTGTCGCTATGCAGGTTTCTGAATCCGGATAGTTCTCAGTTTGCCGAAAAGGAAGTGGTTTGGAGAATGAATAAAGATTGGCATATCGGGTTGATTGTCAAATCCAAAAAAACAGATCGGGTTTTGGAATTACTGGATGAATTTACAACCAGAGTTTATGATGAATTTCATGCATCGGCACCGGTACCGGATAAGTCTCCCTGATAGTTGAGTAATAGAATAAGGTAAAAATTCAAAATCAGGGCGCAAAAAAACCGACACTCGCCCCGACCCAGTCTTTGTCTTTGTTGTAACGCACCCCTACCATTTCTCCTTTGCTCACCCGGATTAGGTTGTTAATCACTTTTGGTTTGGACTCATTTTCTTCCCAGACCATCAGCATACGAATTTCAAATTTCGCCGGACCGGTTGGCGTTTCTATTACCGGTGCATAATGCACTTTGCGCTGCAAAATATAATTTTCGCGGTCGGTTATTTTATCCAGATCATCGGCTGTGATATGCAGGTTAACTCCCATTCCTGCGAAAGAATACAACGGTTTTAATACGTAATTTTCTAAATCTGCAGGATACTCTTTTATTTGATTGAGGTATAATGATATGGGCACGTATTTCCCTTTCAACAACGGCATAGTGAATTTGCTGATTCGAAAAAACCAATTGGGATGCCCGATCCACTCAACATCCACTTCATCCGCAAAATAAAATTCACGGTCGAGATCTTTGCGTTGAACCAATTCGTCGAAAATTACCCTGTTGAAAATTCGATGAATCACCACTTCCGCACCCTCCTCATCCAGATAGAATAATTTTTTGCCCCTCTTTTTCATTTTTGAAAGACACAGGACCTTAATTCCCAATTGAGCTTCAGCGGCATAAAAATCAATGGAAGTCGTTTGTTTTTCCGGTTCGATTTCCAGCAATACGACATTTTTTGGATCGGCATTTCCGACTATGATGCGGCGCATCACTTCAATATATGAAGTTGAATCCAAGCCTTGAAAATGTGCGGTGTGATTTTTTGGTATATCAAAAATCTCCCGATATCCGTGATACAATAGATCCTGAAAAAAATACAGTGAAGGAAATCCCTGAATTTCGATAAGCTGAGGCAAAATTTCACCCTCAGCATTCACACAAATACCAAAATCCATTTGGACGAATCGGGAATGATTGTCCTCATTGGGCACATTAAGTGGACTATTCAGGATAGCCGGATCTGTTAATATTTTAAAATCGGGTCGGATTAAAACCTCATTTATTTCTTCACAGGCATCCAGAAGCTTCTTTCGCATTTCAGCATCCATGAAAACAGGCGTTTCACAAAGTCTGAATTTTGCCGGGTGATGAAATGCTTCGCCGACGTACTTCTTAAAAGCTTCGTATTTCTCCAGGGAAAAATTCCTGTTGTATGTTTTTCTAAACCTGGTATCCATCTCACATAGATATTTTTTCTTTCACAGTCAGTTGCGAAATAGCATTTTCGATAAATGACGGAATTACAGCGTGTTTGGTTCGTGCAATACGTTCGGGGGATTCCAGGTTTCGCATCATGTCGTTGTATTTTCTGACGCTGTAATTCTTTAAGATTATTTCCTTGTTTTCGGGATTTTCAAAATGGATTTTCATTCCATAAGGGTCGGCTTCCGGATGGTATTGCGTCCCTACGAATTCATCTGAGAATCTTACGGCCATGATAGCACGTTCATATTCCAAATGTGTACGAAGTTTTTCAAGCGACAGAATTTTTGCGCCGTGGTCGCGGAAAACCTTTAATCTCGGTTGAACAAGTTGCCAGTCACGGCTGTCCACAACGTAGTATGGATCATCCAGCTTTTCCAATAATTGATCTTGTTGACCAGCTTTTGTTTTATGGCATGGATAAATTCCGAACGAGGTAACAACTCTTTTGGTAATTGTGCCAAGGTCGAAATGATGACAGGCCATCTGAAATGAATGGCAAATAAAAAACATGTGCTTCTTTTGCAGAATATCCTTCGTGTTCAAATTGTGTTTCCAGAGGTTGTCTACGAGATTTTGCCAGTTTTTTTCCCAAACACCATCTCCCTGGCGTGGATCTCCCGGACCGCCTGAACTGATGTAAATATCGAAGTCCAATCCCGGAATTTCGTGTTTTGAACGCACGTCGAATTCCTTCCATGAAATTCTGTCATCAAATCCGGATATAATTTCCCGTAAGGCCCGCATCCCCTGATTGGTATGACCTTCGTACATGTTGAGCAATGCCAGTTTCAATTTTCCCATTATGATATATTGGTAATCGGGCTTCTTAGAAATTCACGCCTGATCTTTAGGTATATGTTGTATTAAAAAATTGCCTGCTTTCCCGTGCAGGCAATCTTTCATCTATCCTTAAAATTAATTCAAAAAAAACTTATTCCTCACCTTTCTGGTCAGATTTCTTCGCTTGCTTCAGAGAATCTGCTGCAGCTTTAAAATCAGACGCCGGTTTATCAACTTTTTTTGAAATAGGTTTTGGAGGCGTTTTCTTTTTGGGCGCAGGTCTTAATTCAGATTTGGGTTTTGACGCCGAAATTTTCTTTGCAGGAGCTTTCGCTGCAGGTTTTGCTTTCGTTGTAGCCCCCTGAGTTCCGCTTGATGCAGGTTTTGGACTTGCCTTGGTGCTACTTGCCTTTGCCGGAGCGGCT
>JBGTLS010000217.1:0-3682 GCA_041744015.1 Cryomorpha sp.
CTCGGAAAAGGAATCATTTCGGCATCTCTCGCCAAGCTTTTGCAAGGCCGTGGATATTCCGTCACCATCCAGAAACTCGATCCTTATATCAACATCGATCCAGGCACCCTGAATCCCTATGAACACGGAGAGTGTTTCGTAACAGACGACGGTGCGGAAACCGACCTTGACCTGGGACACTACGAACGATTTCTCAATATCGGCACCTCTCAGGCCAACAACATTACTACCGGACGCATTTACCAAAATGTGATCAACAAGGAACGCCGCGGTGACTACCTCGGAAAAACCGTTCAGGTTATACCCCACATTACAGACGAAATCAAACGCTGCATTCAACTGCTCGGCAATGAATACGACTACGATTTCGTGATCACCGAAATCGGAGGAACTGTAGGCGATATAGAATCCCTGCCCTATGTGGAGTCTGTGCGTCAGCTCAAATGGGAAATGGGCAACAATTGCCTGGTTATTCACCTCACGCTGGTGCCTTATTTGGCGGCAGCCGGAGAACTCAAAACAAAACCCACACAGCACAGCGTAAAACAACTCCTCGAACTCGGCGTGCAGCCAGATATTCTGGTATGCCGAACGGAGCATGATCTGAACCAGGAACTCCGACAGAAAATCGCCAAATTTTGCAACGTTGCTCCCGACGCCGTTATCGAGTCTATAGATGCCGAAACAATTTACGACGTGCCCATGCTCATGGAAAAAGAAGAGTTGGATAAAGTCGTGTTGGAAAAGCTCAATTTAGATTCAAGCGGAAAGGCTGACCTCACCGCCTGGAAAAAATTCATTCATCGCCACAAAAACCCCGCTGCCACCATTCAAATCGGACTGGTGGGAAAATACATAGAGCTGAAAGACGCTTATAAGTCGATCGTGGAGGCATTCATCCACGCGGGTGCAGAGGTGGAAGTCAATATCGACATCGACTGGATTCACAGCGAAGAGATCGATGCTTCAAATATAGCAGATCGACTGAAGAATTTGAAAGGATTGCTCGTAGCCCCGGGTTTTGGAGAAAGGGGGATAGAAGGCAAAATCGAAGCCATTCGCTATGCGCGTGAAAATGAGTTGCCATTCTTCGGTATATGTCTGGGCATGCAGTGCGCTGTAATTGAATATGCGCGAAATGTACTTCATTTGCCCGAGGCGCATACCACCGAGATTAATGAACATACCCCAGATCCTGTCATCGACATCATGGCTGACCAGAAAACACTCAAAACAAAAGGCGGCACCATGCGCCTTGGGGCCTATAAATGCGAAATCGTGCCGGGCACCAAAGCCGATCAAATATACCATCAGCGCGTAATCACCGAAAGACACCGCCACCGTTACGAATTCAACAATAACTACAAAGAAGCTTTCGAAAAAGCCGGAATGATCGCCTCGGGTATCAATCCCGATAGCGGTTTGGTCGAAATCGTGGAGCTCCCCACCCATCCCTGGTTCGTGGGGGTGCAGTTTCATCCCGAATACAAGAGCACCGTGGGCAATCCCCATCCGCTTTTTGTGAACTTTGTCAACGCCGCAGTCTCGGTGAGCAAGGAATTGCAAAAAGCCTGATTTTCATAAAGAATGAGATATCACCTCTATTCCTTTGGCGCATGGCGCAGAGGAATTATCTTTGTCGCCCTATAAACAAACCTGAATGGATAAGAATTCGGTCATTGGACTCGTTCTCATAGGCTTGCTCCTCATAGCATACACCATGTATCAGCAACCCAGCGATGCTGAGATTGCGGAGCAGCGCCGTGTCAATGACAGCCTTGCAACTTTAGCGACCCAAAAAGAAATGGATCGGCAGGTGGCAACTTTTGAAGACCAGGCCCTCCCTGTTGTCATTGACACCACCACTGCAGACAGTGCAGTCACTGCCCAACGCAATTCTCAACTCGTAGCCAAATACGGCGCTTTGGCCGGTGTATCGGAAGGTGATGAGTCCACCCATACTGTAGAAAACGAACACCTCCTACTTACTTTTAGCAACAAAGGTGGAGCACTCATTCGTGCCGAACTGAAAAAGTTTAACACCTACGATTCCCTTCCTTTAATTCTTTTTGACGAAGAAAATCAAAAGTTTGGATTTGAGTTCATCTACCCCTCTCTGGGAAAATTTAATTCCACTGATTTTTATTTTACGCCTTCAACTGGGAAAACGAACGTTTCGGGCGAAGAAACCACGCAGATCACTTATACCCTGGCATTGGACGGGGGTCGGAAAATTGAAAACATCTACACTATCACAGGCAATACCTACGATGTGGGTTACGAAACCCGGCTGAATGATGTATCCGGAATCGTCACAGAACCCAAACTCATCTGGGAACTCAGCGCCCGGCACATCGAAAAAGGTATCGAATCGGAACGAAATAAATCGTCCATTTTCTTTAAAGAACAAGGTAGCGGCCGTGACTATCTGAGCGAAACAGGTTCGGATGATGAGGTGATTGATGGAGCTCCGCTCGAATGGGTGGCATTCAAGCAAAATTTCTTTTCGACTATTCTCATTGGCAACCAGCCTTTCGGCAAAGGGGCGAAATTGGAATCGCATCCATACGAGGAGGAAAATGACAGCCTCACCCAGTTTTATTCTGCGGTCATTCCGCTCAACAGCGATGGCCAGTCATTTTCCGGAAGGCTCTTTATAGGGCCCAATGATTACCGGATTTTGAAAGATTACGGATATGAAATTGACAAAATAATCAATCTCGGCTGGGGTATTTTCGGATGGGTGAATAAGTATCTGGTGATTGTCATTTTCGACTGGCTCGAGCACACAGGACTGTCTTATGGGATCATCATCCTGATTCTTACCCTGATCATCAAGATGATTCTGATGCCACTTACGTGGAAAAACTACCTGAGCAGTGCAAAAATGCGGGTTTTGAAACCTGAAATTGATGAGCTGAACGAGAAAAACAAGGATGCAGATCCGATGAAAAAACAGCAGGCCACCATGGAGCTCTACCGCAAAACGGGTGTGAGTCCCTTTGCCGGATGCCTTCCCATGTTGATTCAGCTGCCCATCCTCTACGCCATGTTTCAGTTTTTTCCATCGAGCATTCAGCTGCGACATGAGCCATTCCTCTGGGCTGACGATTTATCGGCGTACGACAGCATCGCTTCCCTGCCTTTCTATATCCCATTTTACGGAGACCATGTGAGCCTTTTCACCCTGCTCATGTGCGCCAGTACCTTTGTTTACACCATTTACAACAGCAGCAACATGCCCACGCAGTCGCAGCCGGGTATGCCGAATATGAAGGTGATCATGTACATTTTCCCTTTCATGATGTTGTTCTTTTTTAACCAGTTTGCATCCGGGTTGAGCTACTATTATTTCCTGGCCAACGTCATCTCAATTTTTCAGATGATTCTGATCAAAAAATTCTTCATTGATGAGGACAAAATCAAACTTCAGATCGCCGAAAACAAGAAGAAAAAAGCCAAACTGGGCAAGTCGCGCTTTCAGCAAAAACTCGAAGACATGGCAAAACAACGCGGCCTGAACGCCAAATAAGATGAAAGTATTTTCGATAATATCCCTTGTGCTTTTTTTGGCAGTTTCCTGCAAAACTGGCAGCGACACTGTTGCCACACCAGAAACTCCGACTCCCCCCGACACCGTGGTGGTCGTTGTAGCTGATGAACCAAAAAATCCCGCCGACAG
>JBGTLS010000218.1:0-2750 GCA_041744015.1 Cryomorpha sp.
TGCGCGACGGAAATTTTGATGCCATCGTTTTGGCGAAAGCTGGTGTGGACCGACTGAAACTCGACGTGAGCGACCTTCATTCATTTGAATTTGATCCGACAGAATTTATTCCTGCTCCGGCTCAGGGTGTACTGGCTTGTCAAATCAGATCGCGCGATACAGATCTCATCAACATCCTGCGCAAATTGCACTATGAGGCTGTCGCCGAATTGGTAAACGTGGAACGCAAGGTGCTCAACCTGTTTGAGGGCGGTTGTCAATTGCCTCTGGGTGCACATTGCGTGCGCACGGAGACCGGCGTACGCTTGTACGCGATCATGGCAAAAGATTACAATGGAGAAGCGACTTCAGTAGTAATCGACGCTCCTAATACGGAAGGCTTGCCAGAACGCGCAGTCGAAGCTTTAAAAAAAAAAGCCGCCCACTAAAAATCTTCTTCAGCCGGAATGAGCCAGGTCCCTTTTTCAGGAAACTGAACAATGATGGTCAGGTGGATTTGACTTGTAAATCCTGCATTTCTCTTGAAGTAAACAGGGAAGACGAACCACCGAAGACAGATTGGATATTTTTCAGCTCACCTTCGGGTTTCGCGCTCTTTCTCGAATATTTCGGATTTCAAAAAAACACAAGGATCGCCGTATTGGGAGCAGGCACCGCCACCCGAATGGAAGAATATGGTTTATATCCGGATTTTACGCCTGTTTCAACTGAACCGGAAGAGGCCATCAAGATATTTTGCGCCCAGCTAAAACCCACTGAAACTGTGCTTGTACCACGCAGTGAGATCAGTTTACAGCGTTTTCGGAATTCGCTTCCCGCCAATCAACTTGTAGACTGGCCTTTTTACAGCAATCATCCTGCTCCGCCGGAAATTGCTTCTGACGCAGACTTTCTAATCTTTACATCACCGAGTAATGCACGGGCTTATCTGGATGCTCATGGCATAAAGTTGACGCAAATAGCGGTGGCCATTGGGGAAGCAACATTTAGAGCACTTCAGGACCTTGTCGCCACAACAGTTTTGAAAAGTGAGACTCCGACCGAAGAGTCGATTTGGGATGTGATTTCCACCCATAGAGAACGCATGGGCTAATCAACTTAATCTCATAATTATCTAATCAAACGCCAATAGGAATGCACTAAAGAAGTCAATTATTGCCGAATTTATGTATGTAGCCAGAGATATTCATGCTACTTCACAACTCCCAAATTCCCCACTCCCAACTCCCCACTATTTAAAAGCATTCTCTCCAGTGATATCCATACCTGTGATGAGCAGGTGAATATCATGGGTGCCTTCGTAAGTCACGACCGATTCGAGATTCATCATATGACGCATGATCGGATACTCATTGGTGATACCCATCGCACCGTGAATCTGGCGCGCATCCCGGGCTACTTTCAACGCCATATCTACATTGTTTCGTTTTGCCATTGAAATCTGAGCGGTGGTGGCCCGGTTTTCATTTTTCAACTGACCCAAACGATAAGTGAGCAATTGCGCTTTGGTGATTTCGGTAATCATCTCAGCAAGTTTCTTTTGTTGGAGTTGAAATCCGGCAATTGGTTTTCCAAATTGGTGACGTTCTTTGGAGTAACGCAGTGCCGAATCATAACAATCCAATGCAGCTCCTATAGCACCCCAGGCAATGCCGTAACGCGCACTGTCCAAACAACCGAGCGGGGCACCGAGTCCGGATTTATTCGGCAGGAGGTTTGCTTTAGGCACTTCCACATTCGAAAACACAAGTTCGCCGGTATTGCTGGCGCGCAAGCTCCATTTGCCATGGGTTTCCGGCGTGGTAAAGCCTTCCATGCCCCGCTCCACGATGAGTCCGTGAATCCGACCTTCTTCGCTTTTGGCCCATACCACGGCGATATCTGCAAAAGGCGAATTGGAAATCCACATTTTGGCGCCATTCAACACGTAATAATCCCCGGAATCTTTAAAATTGGTTACCATACCTCCCGGATTCGATCCGTGGTCGGGTTCGGTCAGACCGAAACATCCGATCATTTCTCCGGCGGCCAACTTCGGGAGGTATTTCATGCGCTGTTCTTCAGAGCCATATTTCCAGATAGGGTACATTACAAGCGAACTTTGAACAGATGATGTGGATCGCAAACCACTATCACATCTTTCAAGTTCCTGCATGATCAGGCCGTAAGAAATCTGATCAAGGCCTGCTCCACCGTATTCTTCCGGTATGTAGGGACCGAAGGCACCAATCTCGGCCATTCCCGGAATGACGTGTCGGGGAAATGTTGCTTTTTCGTAATATTCTTCAATAATCGGAGACATTTCCTTCTTCACCCAGGCCCGTGCGCTATCGCGCACCAGCTTGTGCTCATCACTGAGCAACTCGTCCATCAAGTAATAATCGTGACCCTGATATTGATCTGTTCGCATGTGGTTATTTTTTCGGATGCAAAGTTACAAATAAGGAAGGTAGATAGTCATTCCTTTTTACGAGTTTTGCGCGGTGATTCATCTGCTTCAGGTTATTCCGGATTTATCGATGGAACCCATTCCACGGCCATCGCCAAACTTGTATGAATACTGGATGTTGCCTGTATTGTTGGTAATACTTGGCATTCTGGCCTATGTCCGGGTGGCTTACGGCAAGCGGCTGAACCGTTTATACAGCAGTGTACTACGCATTCAAATCTTAAAGCAGGTGATGCGGGAAGAATTGGTGTTTTCTCATCGGGCCTCTTTATTATTGTTCGTCAATTTTGTATTGGTCGTT
>JBGTLS010000219.1:0-13118 GCA_041744015.1 Cryomorpha sp.
CAGGTTTTTGCAATGCCAGACCAGTAGTCACAATATTTTGATAGCGACTCAGAAGTGTTTGAGTGAGATTCCAATCCCTGTTAAACTCTACAGACCGGTATGGCTCAATAGGTTGGAAATTATTTCCGATAGATTCGAACATTACATCTCCGATTATTTTAAATGCTTTGGGATCTTTGCTCAGAGGTTGGGTGTGTTGCACTTTCGTGAAAAGGCCGTGGCTGTAATTATCTGAATTATCCCTTTCGGAAAATGTATTTTGATCGCTGTTACTAAATCCGGCCTCCATTTGAGCCGTTGTATTTTCAGTGACCTGATAATCGATTCCGGCCATGAGAATTTGATTTTTCCTCGGTGCTACCAGCCTTCGGATAGGGGCAAAACTTCCCTGCCTGACCAGTGTGCCGTTTACAAATTCAGGGGCCACCCATCGAAAGATTCGGCCGGTGGCATCGAATCCGTCCTGCACATAGTCCCCATTTCCCTGTCCGACTTCACTAAAACTCACCTGATACACACGTTGGCCCTCCTCAGTAACCCGAACGTAAACACTGTCAAAGCCCAAAGTATCAACGAGTGAATAAAGTACCTGATCATTGTTAAAAACGTCGATCTCCGTTGCGCTCGGAGCAATAGCTTCCAGAACATTGTCGCCTACGCCAGCCAGTATTTGTCTGTCGCGGTCCGTGAGGTCTTGTTGAAGCGGTTGATTTCGGGCGTCCTGTTCAGAAAAAAAGTTGACATAGGCTTTATACTTTTTTGTCTTAACCCCGGTACTCGTCTGCATCATACTGCGGGAGTAGTTGGCGTCGGAATACTGAAATTCCACAGCGATTCTTTTGTCTTTATTGATCAACCTTCTGGCAGTGAATGTGATCTCAGAAGTGTTGTAGTCAATAATATAATCATTTTCCTGGCCTCGTTTCATTTCCAGTCCGTCGATGAAAACCCTTTCAGTACCTGCCAGAACAATGATAAATGTCTCATTCTCATTTCCGCGAAGGGGGTAGGGTCCCTGATTCCCTTCCTGCCCGATGATAATGTTTCGGGCGAATTTTCCCCTCGATAAAGCAGCACTCGTTTCAGTAAAGAAATTCTTTTCTGAGCCGGATTTAATTGGTGTATTTGTTGCAAAACTTATTCCCTGCGCCCGTTTGTAATAGGTGGTAAAATACCCAAGCGGCCTTGAGATGAAAAAATCACCTGCGGTGAGTTTTGACTTGTCGTCATAAAGCTGGATAAAAACCCGGTCGAATTCCTGAAGTTGGGCCGTACTTCCATCCGGTTGTATTGGGATATTGTCATCTGTTACGGAAGCCAGTATGCTTATTCTGTCGTTTATTTTACCGTTCAATTGCAGACTGAGTGTACTGTTTACTGTAAGATCCTGATTATTTCCAAATCCAACACCCCGGGAGATGCTACCGGTTTTATTGAGCTCCGTGCTTCCAAAAACGGATTGATTACTGGTCACGGGTCTGTAAGTGTACGGATTTTCCAGATAGACATCTTCCGGTTGAATGAGATCCATAGAGCGCCTCCTGAAAACCTGATCGAACATGATCGGAAACCGCTGATAAATTATTTCGATCGAATCTGTTGGCAAAGGTCCTTTCCAAATGAGTTGAGAACGGATGCCATCGATATGGTAATTGGACGTATCCACAAGCACATCTTTCATTCTGATTTTGGCGTTAAAGGCATTGATACTCACTGAATCAATTGCCGTGGTATCTGAAATTATCAGGAGTGCTTTACTCCGCAAGGCAGTAATGTCCTGACCATTTGAATTCTGTGTACACACAAAGATCAGAATCAACAGGTATAGCGCACGTAGTCCAATCCCGTGACAATTCACAAGTCGGGTATTAGATATTCCCTTACATTTGAAACCGTGCAAATATCGACCGCGATTAGATTTCCTCAGTTTAAACAATACGCAATTTGAAGCTTAAAATTATCTCTTACAATGTTAATGGTATCAGATCTGCTATGCGTCGTGGTCTGATAAAGTGGCTTGAATATGAGAATCCGGATGTTTTTTTGATGCAGGAAATCAAAGCTCAACCGCATCAGATTGAATTAGAAGATTTTACAAGGCTTGGATATCAAGGATACTTTCATAGCGCTCAAAAAAATGGTTATTCAGGAGTTGCCATATTTTCAAAATTAACACCCGACAACATCATTTCCGGATGCGATATTGAGAAGTATGACCTCGAAGGTCGGGTTTTGAGGATTGATTTAGGCGAACTTTCTATATTAAATACATATTTTCCATCGGGAAGCAGCGGTGATGCACGCCAGGAATTCAAATTCGACTTTTTGAAAGATTTCTATGGATACGTTGATAATTTGATGAAAACCAGAAAGAAGCTTATCATTTCAGGGGATTATAATATCTGTCATAGGGCTATTGATATTCACAATCCTGTATCCAACAAAAACTCCAGTGGATTTTTACCAGAAGAACGGGATTGGATTTCAAGTTTTTTGGAGTTGGGTTTCGTAGATTCGTTCCGCCAATTTCACGATGAAGGTGGCAAATATACGTGGTGGACATATCGATTTAATGCACGCACGAAAAATTTGGGATGGCGAATTGATTATCAAATGGTTTCTTCAGATTTAGCCCGTCATATGACAGAGGCAAATATATTATCAGAGGCAGTTCATAGTGATCATTGTCCGGTGTTACTGGAAATAAATTTACCCGATTAATTTCATTCACAACATGCTCAAAAACAATATTTTCATTCCCCTTTTATTAAGCCTCATTCCATTATTCTTTTCATGCAATTCTTCTGAATCAGATTCCTCCAGTCAGGTCCGACGACCCATTGAAGGTGATGCAGTATATGGGGGGCTTTTGAGAATGAACCTTTCTGATGAGATCAGGAGTATCTTCCCTCATAATATGGTAGATGCTTCCGCCCATAGCCTGATGAATCAGGTATATGAAGGTCTGGTCCAGATAGATAAAGAAACCAAAGCCATTGGTCCGGCACTTGCAGAGAGATTTGAGGTGAGCGCTGATGGGAAAACTTATACTTTTCACCTGAGGAAGGATGTTTATTTTCACAACGATAAAATTTTTGAAAACGGCAAGGGCAGACAGATGAAGGCCCGGGATGTTGTGAAATGTTTTGAAAAGCTGTGTGAACCTTCTCCTTACAACCAATTATATGCATTCGTGATTGATATTATCAAGGGAGGACGAACACATTATGAATACTTTAAGTCCAATCCGGAAGGGAGTCACAAGCTTTCAGGTGTACGGGAAGTATCGGATTTCGTAGTCGAGATTGAATTGGAGTATCCAGCCCCAACTTTCATTACGATTCTCACCCATCCCTGTTGCTGGATTTTCCCGGCCGAAATATATAAATATGGGTCAGAAATCAACAACTGGTGTATCGGTACCGGCCCATTTAAGGCGCGTACAATTAAGATGAACGAGGTGATGATCTTTGAGCGCAATGCGGCATACTGGCAGGTAGATGATCGTGGAAATTCACTTCCTTATCTCGATGCTGTAAGATGCAACTTCATATCGAGCGACCGTCAGCAACTAAGAGAATTCCTCGATGGTAATCTTGACCTCATATTGAGAGTTCCTTTCGAGAATATAGCCGGTCTCGAAGAAAAAATCAGATCAAATCCGGAAAACGCCCCGTTTAGAATAATTACGCAACAAGGTTTGCGTGTAGAATACTACGGATTTCAACACCGCAGCGAAATTTTCGGGGATGAGAAGGTGCGCAAAGCAATCAATTTCGCCATTGACCGGGAATTTTTGGTGAAGGAAGTATTATTGGGGTATGGAGTACCTGCCTCCAAAGGATTTGTACCCCCATCTATGCCTGGTTTTGATAAGTTAGAAAACGAAGGATTTACCTTTAAGCCAGACCTGGCAAGACAACTACTCGCCGAAGCAGGGTATGAAAACGGAGTTGGATTTCCAGTGGTTACAATTCAATTAAATGATGGGAATCAAACTGCTATTCAGGTGGCCGGCGCTGTACAGGAAATGTTGACAGAACATCTGGGAATAACTGTGGAATTGTCTGTGTTGCCGCGGGATAAACACTACGATCAGATCGAAGGTGGTCATGTCAATTTCTGGCGGGATGGCTGGATCGCCGACTATCCGGACCCAGAGAATTTCTTAAAGCTGTTTCACGGTAAGCTTGTTCCTGAGGATACGCAGAAAGCCTCATACCTTAACACGGTGCGATTTAAAAACGCCAAGTTTGACGAATATTTTGAATCATCCATTCGCGAAACGAATGCCAATGCACGTTTAGAGTTGTTTCATAAAGCCGATCAGGAGATAATTAACAACGCAGCGGTCGCACCACTGTACTATGAAAAGTGGATATGGCTCGTGGGCTCCAATGTGCAAAATCTCGAATCAAATAATATGGGTGAACTGGATTTGTCCAGGGTGTATTTTCAATAGGTTGAGAAATTCTAAAGTCTTGAATTGATCAAATAGCGCTTGGCGAGCGGAAGCAAAGTCTCATATTGTGGATACTCAGTATTCGTTTCCACCAGATATGCACTGGTGATTTCGGATGTACGGGTAGACCTGATCAAATCCCATTTGAGCTCATTAAAGTTGGTAAACATTCCCGTGGTTATCTCTTCGATAAATCTTGTCTGCACATCTTTGTAAACCTCATCTGCTACGGATCTGCGGATAATTCGTAGATGATAGCTGTATATACGCGTTGAGGTGTTTTTTCTGAAAAATAAAAAGCCGGAATCCTGAACGCCATTGAAGATTCCCAAAGGACTTATTTGCACTTGTGCGTTTAACGCATCCAGATTTTGTAGTCCATCACGGTAATAATGTGAAAGATGCGCTATCGCGAAATTTACGATTTCGCCAAGCTCCAACATCACCCCGGCATCTTCAGGTATCGATTCCCTTATCAATTTTTGACGGTCCATATCAATCCGTGCAATGTCTCTCCGCACATTTTTCTGCAATTCGGCCCGCCCCGTTTTAAATTCATCAAGGCGCTGTAGATGAGAACGCAAATCGCTTAAATAAGGATAAAACTTCAGCTCGGAAAAGCGTTCTGCAAGGTGTTTTGTATAAGAACGCAGTTGATAAGTCTTGTACTCATAGTCGAATACGGGTTCAACATACCATGTTTCACTTAAATTTCCCATGTCTTATATTACCTTTGAGGTGATAGTTTAGTTGCAAAATGGTGCAATTACCTTCCAAAAGGTAATAACTTCTAAATACAAAAAACAACATTACAACCGCGAATTACATGAACAGGATATTTCAATTGGTTTTTGGAGCACTGATTGTGTCTTCAACAATCGTCTCTTGTGTACCTCAAAGAAAATTTATGGATGTGGCTGAAAAGCAACGTATCTGTGAAGAGGAGAATAAGACACTCAAGAATGAAGCGCAACTTCTGCGAACCCAGGTGGGCGAGAATGAGTCAAAAATTGCGGTAAACGACCGAAAGATAGATGCCTTGGTGTCCGATACTTCAGTCCTCGGAACTTCCTTGCGGATTTTGCGCAGCCAATATGATAAGATCAATGCGCTCAATGACGAACTACTGAAAAAATCAAGCAGTATTCGCCAGGGCACTGAGGAAGAAAAGCAAACCCTTATGGGAGAACTCGAGCAGGTGAGAATTGCCCTTCAGGAAAAAGAAAATGCCCTGAACCAACTTCAGAGCGCGCTGGATTTGAAAGAGGAAGAACTTATTGAACGCGAACAAAACCTCGCTGAAATGCGCAGCCTGATTGCCAGAAAAGATTCTATGATGAATGCTTTGCGCAGAAGTGTATCAGATGCCTTGCTTGGATTTGAAGGAAAAGGACTCACTGTTGATATGAGAAACGGTCAGGTTTATGTCAGTATGGATGCCAAACTACTTTTTGCGACCGGAAGTACAGAAGTCGACAAAAAAGGTCAGGAAGCCATCATCAACCTGGCGCGTGCCATACAGGATCGCAGTGATTTGCGTATCATGGTGGAAGGACACACCGATACCGACTCCTTTTCACGCACCACTTATCCACGAAATAATTGGGATCTAAGTGTTTTGCGCGCTACGTCCGTCGTTAAAATAATGATCGACAATTCTCAAATTGCCCCAACTTCGTTAACTGCTGCCGGTAGAAGTGAGTATCAGCCGGTAGACCCTTCTGATAAGGCGAAGAATCGCCGTATTGAAGTCATTCTGGCGCCGCAACTTGACGAATTGATGGATATCATCAATGAATCGTCAGAAAAATAATCACGCCATATGTATTAAAGACAAAATAAAGGAGCCACTGGCTCCTTTATTTTTACCCAAACATTTCCCGGAGAACATCCTGAATTTTTCCCACCGGAATGATGGAAATTGAAGAGGGTGATTTGACTTTTTGGTGGTATTGAGAGATAAAAATACGTTCGAAACCGAGTTTTGCCGCTTCCGCAATGCGCTGTTCCACCCGGGTTACAGGCCTTATCTCACCTGACAGACCCACTTCAGCTGCAAAACAGGTTCCCTTCGGAAGAGTCAAATCTTCGCTTGATGAAAGTACGGCAGCGACCACAGCGAGATCAATGCTTGGGTCATTGACTTTCAGGCCTCCGGCAATATTCAGAAATACGTCTTTGGCCCCAAGCCGAAATCCACATCTTTTTTCGAGCACGGCGAGCAACATATGCAATCTGCGCACATCAAAACCCGTAGACGATCGCTGCGGAGTACCATATACAGCCGAACTGACCAAAGCCTGCACTTCGATCATTAACGGGCGGATACCTTCTACTATGGCAGCCGCAGCTGAGCCACTCAGATTGGAAGCCTGACCGCTCAAAAGCATTTCAGAGGGATTTTCCACCGGCTTCAATCCGGTGGTTTCCATACGATATATACCCAGTTCATTGGTTGAGCCAAAACGATTTTTGGTACAGCGCAACAGCCGAAACAGATGATGTTGATCACCCTCAAAAACAGTAACAGCATCTACCATATGCTCCAAAACCTTCGGTCCGGCTATGGAGCCATCTTTAGTGATGTGTCCGATGAGAAAGATAGCAGTGTGGGTGGTTTTCGCGTAGCGCATCAGCATTGCAGTGCTTTCGCGGATTTGGGTGATCGATCCTGGAGAAGATTCCACCCAATCGGCCTGAAGCGTTTGGGCCGAATCGACCACGATAAAATCCGGCTTTAATGTTTCAGCTTCCGCCAGAATGACTGCCGGATCGGTGAAAGTCATAATATAACAATTCGCGTTAAGCGTACCTAAACGCTCGGCTCTTTGCGTGATTTGTTCACTGCTTTCCTCTCCGGAAACGTAAAGCACTTTACCCTTAAACTGCATAGCTGTTTGCAACATCAGGGTGGATTTCCCGATGCCAGGCTCCCCCGCAATGAGAATTAACGAACCAGGTACGAGACCCCCACCAAGTACCCTTGTGAGTTCCGGGTCTGACATGGGAATCCGGCTGTGCTCAAGCGCTTTGACATCCGTTATTCTGATGGGTTTATGGGTTTCTCTGGATAGTGAATTGACGGGCTTTGATCGGTTGCCACCGGAAACTATTTGTTCTTCAAAAGAGTTCCATTCCTGGCATGAAGGGCATTTTCCCAACCATTTGGCGGATTCAAAGCCGCAACTCTGACAATAAAAAATGGATTTAGTTTTGGCCATGAGCGAGCTTATTGACCAGTGCTGTGGTAGAATAACCGTCCACTATTGGAATTACAACCGTTTTTCGTCCGGCTGAGCGTTGAAGGTCAGATCCTACGATATAATCTTTGGCCAGCTGATTTAATTGTTCTGATGAATAATCACCTCCTTTTACGAGTACATCCGGTTGGATGATCTTTATGAGTTCCAGTGGTGTTGATTCATCAAAAATGACCACAAGATCCACCATCATCATCGAGGCCATTATAAAAGCCCGATCGTCCTGCTTGTTAATTGGTCGGTCGGGTCCTTTGCTCAGCGTTCGCACAGAATTATCTGAATTTATTCCGAGTATCAGCTTATCGCCAAAGGCTGCTGCTTCTGCCAGCAGGGTAATATGTCCGCGATGTACGATGTCATATACACCATTGGTAAAAACCACTGACAGATTCGATATCTTCCAGGATTTAAGTATTTTTTCCAGACCTGACTGGAAAATGATCTTATTGGATATTTGTCGCAATGGATTCATCAATTTTCTTTTTTCTGTTGATAATCGGCATAAGAATCATGGAGCTGCCACCAACAATCAGGATCATTATAGTCTGTGAAAGCCATACAATCCAACCCAGCGCAAATCCGGTTTCTTCAGCCACGCCGTACATTACAAGCGTCTGCATAATGCCTACCGGAAAAGCGCCGATTCCACCCGGAATGAGAACGATGGCAAAACTGCCGACGACAAAAGATGCAAATACAGCATTTGCTCCCAGATGAGCAGTTTCTGCCAAAGCGAAAAAACAGATCCAAAACATTCCTACATATAGCGTCCAGATAGCTGCGGTTGCCAGGAAATATACTCCCCGTTTTTTCATTCGGACGATGCTTCTCAACCCTTCCAGCAGACCAAATATTAAAGACCAAAACCGCGCAAAGAATGGATTTTGTCGGGTTTTTTTAAGAAAAAGAAGGCCGGCTATAACAAAAATCAATAACAGAATCCCCGAAATCCAGAGTATAGGCGACTGAGATTTGGCAAGAACCAATTGGATAAGAGAATCCGCAAAAGATCGTAAATAAGTATACTGAATAATAATGGTGAAAAAGACAATAAACAGCAGGATCACAAAGTCTACCGCCCGCTCTGAGAGAATGGATCCGAAGCTCTTTTCAAACGGCACTTTTCCATATTTGGTAAGCGCAGCGGCACGACTCACCTCTCCGACCCTGGGCAAGGCCATATTCACCAGATAAGCGATCATTACAGCCATAAAATTATTGGAGACAGGACTGTAATATCCCATTGCTTCGAGCTGGAATTTCCAGCGATATCCCCGGATATAATGACTCAACAAGCCCATCAGAAAGGATAGGCCTACCCAAAAATAATTGGCCCCTTTTACAGCGTTGAAAAGGGCTATTCTTTGTGTATCGTCGAGTTGTTTATAAATATGGACAACAAGATAAAGTCCCAGCAGGACGGGTAGAACAACTTTAAGAATCTGAAAGAATATCTTTTTCACAAGAAAAATTGAGAAGGCAGGAATAAAGGTAAAGAAGTAAATCAGGCATTGGTACTACCTTGAGGAAAGGTTAGAAACATATTGTCGATCAAACGCACACCTTCTACATGTGCCGCCAGCAGGGCAATAGCGTCAAATTCTCCAGCAAAAGGTTGAGAAACCGGAATCAGGGTTTTGGCGTCGACCACTTCAAGATATTCAAGGCGTATACCCGCAATAGCGCTTATCCGTTTTTTTCCTTCCGCCAGTAATTGCGGGGTGGAGACAGACCTATAACGTGAGCGCATTTCTCTGAGCACCCTCGAAAGGTTTGATGCAATTTCTTTTCCCTCAGAACTCAAAAGCTGATTTCTCGAGCTCATAGCGAGTCCACTTTCCTCCCGGATAATTTCACAGCCGACAATATCAGGACTGAGATTATATTCTTCCTTCAGTTTTTTGATTACCAGAAACTGTTGGTAATCCTTTAATCCAAAGTACACTTTGGTAGGCTGAACCATTTCCAGTAATCTTTTGACAACAGCAGCTACTCCCTGAAAATGTCCCGGTCTGAATGCGCCCTCAAGGGTCTGCATCACAGTTCCCAATTCAAAGGATTCAATTGCGTCGTCCCTGTAAACTTCATTGTTGGAAGGCGCAAACAGGAAATCACATTTGGCATCTTCGAGTATCCGGGCATCAACCGAAAGATTGCGGGGATATTTTGAATAGTCTTGTGGATCGTTGAATTGGGTTGGATTGACGAATACAGAGGCAATGGAATAGGAATTTTCTTTCTGGGCTTTTGTGAGAAGGCTGATATGACCTTTGTGCAGCGCACCCATGGTAGGAACAAAGCCCAGCGTATGGTTTGATTTGCGAATAAATGCCAGGGCATTTTCAAGTTCAACTCGTGTCTTAAGTATCTGCATAGTAGGAATGTGTGCCAATGATTCCGGGCCTTCCAAAGCGGACAAAAGGCGCCAAAGCTAATTCTTTATGTTGAAAGTCCGGGAAATTTTTTATATTTTTGCATTACTAATTGATATTCCCTTTCCTTTATGAAGAAGACGAGAGTTTTGTATGTGTCGCAGGAGATTGCACCCTTCCTGCCTAAGAATGAGTTGTCTGAAATTTCAAGAAACCTGCCCCAGGGCATCCATGAGAAAGGTAAAGAAATTCGGGTTTTTATGCCGAAATACGGTTCAATTAACGAGCGCCGCCATCAACTACATGAAGTAATTCGGCTTTCGGGAATGAATCTCGTTGTGAATGACACCGATCACCCACTCATCATCAAAGTAGCTTCTATACCAACTGCAAGAATGCAGGTGTATTTTATCGATAATGAAGATTATTTTCATAGAAAACAGGTTCTTAAAGACAAAAACGGCAAGTTCTTCAAAGACAATGATGAAAGATCAATCTTTTTCTGTCGCGGAGTGCTGGAAACGGTTCGAAAGCTGGGATGGGCACCGGATGTAATTCACTGCCATGGTTGGTTTACTTCTTTGTTACCACTTTACGTGAAAAAGTTTTACAATGATGATCCTCATTTTGCAGATACCAAAGTTGTGTTTTCGGCGTATGAAAATGACTTTGCAGGGACATTTGACCCCGCATTGGTTAACAAGCTGAAATTCGACGGTTTTTCAGCGGATGATGTGTCAGAAATCAATGATCCTACTGTAGAAAATCTCCATAAATTGGCATTCCGTTATTCGGATGGCCTCGTGGAAGGAAGTGAAAATTTGTCCCCTGAAATCGCAGGCGCAATTAAGGCATCCGAAAAGGCTACCTTGGCATACTGTAATCCGGCTTTATGCGTTAAAGAATACAGTGATTTTTATGACTCCATTCTTGAAGAAAGCACTGTGCTCATCAACTAATCTTTTCATTTTCATGACAAATGTATTGAAGCGGCCTTGTATGAGGGCCGCTCTCTTTTTTGCAGGGGTAGTCCTCGTGCTTCCTTCGTGCGAAAAACCCGAGTCTAATCTTGGCCTTGACTTGCAAAACCCGGAAGATATATTCGGATTAGCAGGTACTGACACCTTCAGTATTCGCGCCTATACAATTTTCGATGATTCTGTGCGCAGCGATAAGGTAGATCCAGGTCTGTTTGGGGCATATCAGGATCCCATTTTTGGGTTTGTTAAGGCCAGTCATATTACCGAAGTCCGGTTATCTTTAAGTAATCCCAGTTTCGTTCCTGTCGGTTTTTCGGCCAGTGAGGCTATTGTGGATTCTATAATTCTTGCGATCGATTATTACGATCCTACGGTTCTGCAGGGAAATTTCCGAAAGGTTTATGGAGGACTGGGTGAGCAATATATTCAGGTTTTTGAACTGGCGGAAAATATTTATGCAGATTCAGTCTATTATCACAATAGAGAAGTGGCACTTGCTGAAGATCTCGTAGAACCTGGGTTTAACTTTTTTCGTCCGGCGCCCTTTGATTCGACCGTGGTGGGAGGTGTGAATGCGGAACCTCAAATCAGAATTCCCTTGAAATCTTCACTCGCTACAAGACTGATTGAAGCCAGCAATGTAGAAGGTGGATTAACCACTGAGGCATTTATCGATCTTTTGAAGGGCTTGAAAATCACGGTAGATGAAACCCAGTTTGACACCCAAAAATCTGGAATAATTGCTATGAATACCTTCGGTGAAAAAAGCCGAATCAGTATGTATTACAGGTATCCACGACCGGCTCCACTGGCCGACACTTTATTGTCTTATAACTTTCCCATTAGATCGAGCACCGGAAAATACAATGCCTTCACACATGAATTTGCCACAGCTGTACCGTCTTTGGTCAATCAGGTCCAGAACGGGGTTTTGGAGTTGGGACAACAGGATTTATTTATCCAGACAATGGGTGGAACAAAACTAAGAATTGACATTCCTCATCTTGAAAATTTGCGCAATGTCCAGGGAATTGCAATAAACAAAGCTATTCTGACATTGCCCATCCGAAATTTTGTCAATGATAAACTCGTGGCCCCCGGTGATCTTTTCATTTTTGGTTTGGACGAAGATGGCAATACCTTCATTTTACCGGATCAATTGGAAGATTTGATAAACAGAACATATATCGGCGGACGGTATGATCGGGTCAATCAGGTTTATGAGTTTAATTTTTCGAGGTATCTTCAACATATTATCAATGGAGATCGCGACAATTTTGGGTTCGAAGTCGTTTCCAGCGGTGCCTCTTTCTCAGCGAACAGAGTAGTAATTAATGGTCCGGAATATCCTGATCCATTGAATCCTTCGAATAATATGAGCTTATCCATTTCTTATACGATTTACTAATTTCTTATGTGTGGAATAGTCGGATATATTGGCCAGAGAGATGCTTATCCCATTCTTATTAATGGTTTGCGTCGGCTCGAATACCGCGGTTATGACAGCGCGGGAATTGCATTGCTGAATCATCAAGGTGAAATTGAGATATACAAGTGCAAAGGTAAAGTTTCCAATCTTGAAGAACTTATCGGTTCTGATGTGCACAGTGCAAAACTGGGAATAGGGCATACGCGATGGGCAACCCACGGTGAGCCGAATGATGTTAATGCGCATCCGCATGCCTCTGGTGATGGAAGAATGGTGATCATTCACAATGGCATTATTGAAAATTACGGACCTCTTCGAGAGGAATTGACTAAACGGGGACATCTGTTTATCAGTGATACGGATACCGAAGTTCTTATTCACTTTATTGAGGATATTCAAACCAATGAAAAGGTAAGCCTCTTCGAAGCAGTGAGAATTGCTTTAAGTGAAGTAATAGGGGCTTATGCAATTGTGGTTATGGACAAAAATAATCCTGACCAATTGATTGCCGCGAAAAAAGGAAGTCCATTGGTGGTCGGAATAGGAGATGAAGGAGAATTTTTTATTGCTTCAGATGCCACGCCATTTCTTGAGTTTACAAAGAACGTGGTTTAC
>JBGTLS010000220.1:0-15546 GCA_041744015.1 Cryomorpha sp.
TCCCGGTTTTGCCAGATGAGAATCAAAATAAAAATCAAGGTAAGAATGGGATAAAACGCATATTCAAGCGATCCGAGAAAAACGGCATATGCCCCCATTTCGATTTGCACTGAATTGGCATTGATTGTTTCCAAGGCACCCTGAATATAGCCTAGTTCGGCCCCAATCCAGGTGGTAATCAGTGCGACTGCAGCCACCGGAGCAGCTGTGGAATCGACAATATAAGCCAACTTTTCACGTGAAATGCGCAACTTATCCGTAAGTGGCCGCATGGTATTACCAACCACGAGGGTGTTGGCGTAATCATCGAAAAAAATGGCGATGCCCAGCAGCCAGGTTACAAACTGTCCCCTTTGCGGATTGGTAGCGCGCCGGGATAAACGATCAACAACAGCCTGCATTCCGCCATTTTTGGAAATCAAAGCCACAAGACCACCGATTAAAACGGAAAACACAATCACGGATAAATGACCTGTATCCGACATAGCAGTGATAATGTAGGTATCAATGACCCTGAACAGTGCTGAAAAAATACCTGGTACCCCGACACTGTAATACCCGGTGATAGCAGCTCCCGTGAGGACACCCACAATCAAACTGCTCACCACTTCTTTGAAAATCAGCGCGAGAAGAATTACGAGCAAAGGTGGTATGACACTGAGCCAAAGTGGGATCGGGTTTACGGTTGCTACATAGGTGAAATCATCTACCTTGAGGGAAAGGGGTTCCACGCGATCGAAGGTTACATCTATATCTGCCCGGCTATTTGTAAAAGTCACATCTTTTCGCGACCCATTAACAACAACAGACAGCGTATTGTCGCGTTGGTATAGTTTTTCGGGATTCAGACAAATCAGTGTTATCTGGTGATTGACGCCCTGAAGGTAAAATGCAGGCGTTTCGATCTCAAATTCCGATTTATCAAACCGCAATTCATCCTGAGCTGTTGCAATTGTCACTTGCAAAGTCATCAGCAGAATCACCATCAGATTTCTGAACGCCACCATGGGCGCCAAAGATATCATTTTCACAATGACAGATTGACTGGCGCTGTGGGAAGTTTGATTAATTTTGAACCATGACAAAACGCAATTTTTTTTTGCTATCGGCATGGGTGTTGGCTGCGTTTTGGATAAGTTGCACGAATACAAACGTGCTCGATGAATCATTTTCGAATCTCGATGGCCAGCCGGTTACCCTTTCGGAAAAACTGAACGTAAAAAAGGGCCTCGTTTTGATTTATCTCTCGCCGGAATGTCCGCTGTGCAAAAACTACACGGCGGTAATTAAAGATTTGCAATTGCGTTTTGAACCTCAGGAAATCAATTTTCTCGGTGTGGTCAGTGGCCATTATTATACAGTAGATTCAGTGCGTAAATTTTTAAAAGAATTTTCTTTGGATCTTGAAGTTGTCATGGATGCCGAATTTAAAATTTCGAAAATTTACAATGCCCGGATCACCCCCGAGGTGCATCTGATTAACCCGGAAGGCACGCTGGTGTATTCCGGAGCCATTGACAACTGGGCCATTTCACTTGGAAAAAAAAGACTTGTAGCCGACCGGCACTATTTGGCGGAAGCCGTAGACAATTTTCTAAAAAATAAACCGGTTGACCCACATGAAACGAAAGCTGTAGGATGTTTGATCGAATAAATGTGAACGTCATAAATACAGGTGTTATTCTGACGACATTGCTCAGTGCCTGTGGCGGAAACGGGGATTCCCTGGAAGGTGCCCTTTTGGAAAAAAAGGAAGTGTTTGAAGCTGAAATTCCTGCGGAAATCACTTTTTGGGAACATGTGGCTCCTGTAATTTTTGAAAACTGCACACCCTGTCATCATGCAGAGGGCGCTGGTCCATTTCCCCTCACCAGCTATGAGGATTTGCAGAAGCGTTCAAAAACAATCCGGCTTGCCATTGCCGATGGATTCATGCCTCCGTGGCCTGCTGATCCTGATTTTTCGACTTTCAAAAATCAAAAAATCCTGAGTGCTTATGAAAAGTCGATCATTCTGAACTGGATTGAACAAGGTGCGCCAGAAGGTTCCCGGCCAATGTCACCTCCCTTGCCAAAAATCCTGGTTGAGGAAAATCTGGGATCGCCAGATATGGTCATACCGTTTCCGGAATACGTTGAAATTGAGGGTAACAACCGGGATAAATTCTTTGTCGCCAAGTTGCCTTTCGAATTACCAAAAGATACAGTCTTGAAAGCCATGTATTTTTCACCTGGCAACAAACAACTCATACATCATGTGAATGGTCATCTGATTAATTACGGGAAGCACAAAAAGACGGATATTTTTGAGGGTGAGTGGATTGCTGATGCCGAGAAAACCGATCGCGCAGAGGTGAACAGGAAACTGCGCCTGGCAAATGATGACGGGACTTATCCCCCACTGCTCGTATCGGCCTTCAATTATCTACCAGGTGTGGAACCGCTCGCATATCCCGATGGAATCGGCGGAGTCTATATCAATCAAAAAGGCACATTTATGCTCAATACACTGCATTATGGTCCAAGTCCGGTGGACACCTCTGACAGGAGTGAAATACACCTCTACTTTGCAGAAAAAAGACCGGAACGTCCCTTGCGGGAATTACATTTAGGCACACTCGGTATTTCACCGGTGGTTCCGGAGTTCGTAATTCCCGCGAATATGATTTCCACTTTTTCAACAAGATACCGTGTGCCTGAAGATATTTCTGTTCTCACAGTCAATCCGCATATGCACTTATTGGGTCAGGAGTTTACCGCATATGCTGTGGCACCAAACAAACAGGATACCATCAATCTCATCCATATTCCGGCGTGGGATTTCCGATGGCAGTATTTTTATACCTATCCCACCATGCTGAAAATTCCCAAAGGCTATGAAATTGTGGCAAATGCTACTTTTGATAACACGATGGAAAACCCATTAAATCCCAACAAACCACCCATTACCCTTAGCGAAGGTGGAGACCAGATGAAAACTACGGACGAAATGTTTCAGTTTTTCATAACTTACGTGCCGTTTAGGGCAGGAGACGAAAATGTTAAACTTTAAAACCATAATCATGAGACACATCATAATTACCGCGTTCATTTCTTTACTAACTTTTGGCGTTCAAGCCCAAACAAACTACGACGCTCAAACTGAGATGCAGGAAGATATGCGCGTCATTGTCAACACATTAAAAATGGATGCTGAGCAGATTTTCAAATTGGGCCCTGTCATGGAAGAACGAAAAGAGACAAAATCGAAGCTGGCCGGACAAATTAAAGCGGTCAATGAGCGAAAGTCACTTCTCGACTCTGGAATGAATGAACAAGTTGTTCAGCTGGATAAAATGGTTGACGATTATCGCCTTCAAATGGCCGAAGCTGATAAGGCCTCATTCGCAAAAGTGGAAGCCATACTTATTGGCAGACAAAAGGAGAGATTTTCAGATGAAGTAAAACCACAATTGGCCGAGGCAAATAAGAAACGAATGACAGAAAATCCTGCGGCGAAATAAACTCTAATTTTTGTTGGCCGTCCAACGGATATTATCCACTTCGAGGCCCTGACCGGAAGTTGCGTCAAACTCGAGTCCAAAAACAACTTCCACATTCGCCATCATAATTTTGTCAAAGGCCCGGATGGGTATTTCGATGGGAGTAAATGTGGAATCATTGAGAGAATTCGTTGAGACGGTGATATAATCGCTGCGGCGGTAAGGATGACAACTTCCCTGTTGGGGAAGTTTGCCACCGATGAATACCCGAAACAATTCTGGAGAACCTTCTTCCGGAATGCGACACTCAAAACGGAGGCTACCCTCTGCAAAATCCCGGGCATTTCGATCATTTACAAGGGTGAAATAACTTCTGTGGCTTTCGTCTTCGTCAGTAAGGAAAACCAAAGTGGTGCGTAGCTGAACAGAATCAACCAAAGTGGAATCCCCGGCAGGAAAATCTCCGGATATACTGTCAATTGCAATACGCTCTAAAACAAAACCCTGACATTCCTGAATGGTGTACGCACCTGTGAGCATATCCCCATTCCATCCCCCGAATTCACCATCGCTCCAGATGGATTGAGAAGCACTGTTATAAGTACATGATCCATCCTCGCTTAACGCTTGCGGCTCGTAGTTGATTGCTATTGGATCGGTACATCCGGATTGATCAGGATCCTTGTTGCATCCTGAAATCAAAATAATGAGAGAAAGCGCTGGAATTGAAAAAGTTGTTTTCATGATTTAAGGGAAATCTTGTGGGTTTTTTACAGTTTATTCAGGGAAAAGGTTTCAGGGGGCGGGTTGGAAATGTTAATTTTGTCAATCAAAAATCTCATTCAAATAGATTTCACCAATGACTCTAATCCAACTCAAATACGTCGTAGCTGTAGATACTTACCGCCATTTTGCCAGCGCTGCCGAACACAGTTTTGTGACCCAGCCAACCCTGAGTATGCAGATTAACAAGATGGAGAAGGAGATGGACGTTTTGATTTTTGACCGGACAAAACACCCGGTGGAACCCACTGAGATTGGTAAGAAAATTATTCAGCAGGCCCGGATTGTTCTGCAGGAGGCACACCGGATTGATGAAATTATCAAGGGTAGCAAAGGTCTCGTATCGGGCGAGTTCAGACTCGGAATTATCCCAACTATTTCACCTGCGCTTCTCCCCCGCTTTTTGCGCATAATTATTTCCAAATATCCTGAAATACACCTGAGAATCGAAGAATTGCAGACAGAACAAATACTGGAAAAATTATCCAAAAATCAGTTGGATGCCGGTATCATGTCAACGCCTCTTGACGAACCAGGAATGATAGAAAAACCGCTTTACTATGAGCCTTTTATGGCATACGTTCCCGAAAATCACCGTCTCGCAGGGGAGGCATTTGTGCTCCACAGTGAGTTACAGCTCAATGATATTCTTTTATTGAAAAGCGGACATTGTTTTCGTCAGAATGTAATCAACCTTTGTTCAGGAGCTTTTCCCGGATCTAAGCAAAATGAGCATTTTGAATTTGAAAGCGGAAATTTTGAAACCCTGATCAAATTGTCAAATCAGGGATTTGGAATGACCCTGATACCTTATCTCACCGCACTCGATTTGAATGAATCGGATCGTGCCAATCTAAAACCGATCGAACACCCTCAACCGAGCCGTGAAATCAGTATAGTACACACCAAAGCTCAATTAAAGCTGAGTATTGTGAATTTGCTTATCGAGGAAATAAAATCGCATGTGCCTAAAAAATTATTGCAAGCTGAGGATTCAAAACCGATAAGTCCCACTGCCAAAAAATCGAACTTAGTTTAATTCCAGTGAATTGGTAATTATAAGTGAAAAAAAACCAATATGGTCAATGAAAAAAAATGTCCGGTTTGTAATAAATGGACAGATGGGAATCAGCCCAATTGTACCCACTGTGGGGCGTTAATCGATCCCCATCAGATAGCCGCCCGAAACAAAAAAGAACGCGAAGATGAAAGAATTCGAAATAAAACACCATCGCGATTTGAAAATTATCTTGAAAAATTATCTGAATCTGAAAACCCATTTGCGAAGTTTTCCTTTTTCGTATTGAGGACCCTGTTCAATATTTATATGGCCGTACTTTCCTTTTTTCTTTGGTTGATAGCATTAATTTCCGGATGAGGCAAGCGCGTGGATACGGACTTGTAGCGATGATGGCCTTGTATTTCGTCGTACACCACGCACAAAAATTTGGCTGGGGAAGTGAAATTTTTCGATTTTACACCAAGGATCTTTTACTCATTCCGATCGTACTATCAGCAACAACTATTATATTCAAACTTCTGAAAAAAAGATTCTACCCGGGAAACAAGGAAATCACGGCGGCTGTAATATATGCCACGATCCTTTTTGAATTTGTTTTACCGAATTTTGGAATGGGTTTTGTCATGGATCCGATTGATATTTTATGTTATGCCCTTGGTGGTTTAGCCTTTCGGCTGATTTTTAAAGATTTCCACCTGATAGAGCTGAACATTACAAATAAGATCCAACCAATTCTGTAAATTTTCGTTTAAATAAATAATTTTGTCAGTATGAAAGGATTAAATCAAATCATAACCCTCTTTTTTATTGCAGGCCTTTTATCACCTGCTTTGGTGAAGGGTCAGGAAAAATTTGCGGGCCTTTCGGCTAAAGAGCGAATCGTTATCGCGGAGAAGGAAGAGTCTGAGGCCAAAAGTGACAGCGACTTTCAGCAAATGATGCAAATTGGTCATGAACTCTTCAAACAACGCCATTATTTAAAGGCTATACACCAATATGAAAAGGCTCAGGAAAAACGACCATACAATGTATATCCCAAAGTGATCATCGCTGATATTGAGCTTTCGATGAAAGATACATTGGCCGTTTTACGGCAGCAAGAACAATTAGAAATGCAGAAGCAGGATGCACAACGACCTGAAACTTTGCAAAATCCTGATAATAATCCAGAACCTGAATCAGAAGCTGAACGCCTTAAAAGAGTCAATCAATGGGAACGGGAAGAGCGCCGGAAACTCGAAGCAGAGCGGGAACGGGAGAAAGTCAAAGAACCTGAAGTGATTAAAAATCAAGGAGATGTTGTGATCCTATCAATGGATGATTTTCAAAAAGAACTCGCTGAAAAATATCCCAGCGGGATTACCGAAGAAGTCACAGTGGATGGAAATAAAACCATCACCAGGCGTGTGCGGGTCTCAGGTGGCAAAGGCGATGAATACAAGCGTGTGGAGCACGGTTGGGGCGGCGTCTTTTATTTTAAAAACGGGGATGCAGTGACAGAACGGGTTTGGATACAGGAGACAGAAAAATAGCCTTTATTCTTCTACTTGTGCACCAGCCCGGATGAACACTGGAATGTGATTTCGTTTAGGTGGTTTGGGACAGGAATATTTGGCGTTATAAACACAATACGGGTTGTAAGCCAGATTAAAATTCACTTCCACAGAATCCGGATTATCGTCAAAAGCTGGTAAATCGAGGTATCTTCCTCCCATGTATGTTTCTTCACCATTGGACAAATCGGTAAACGGAGCAAATAGATAATCTTTGTAATTAGGGTCGCGCATTAACTCCAAATTTCGGTACACAGGTAATTTGACTTCTACCGAATCCAGAGTAAAATGTAAAATTCCGGCAGTTTGATATCTTGGTCGACGATCGGTGGTGGTTTCAATTTCAAAAGGCTTTTGCCTTAACAAAACTTCCCATCGCGCTTTTATCAAATACGCAGGATTATAATGGTATCGCGGTACGGAATCGAAGTCAGCTATATCTTCAGCCATGAGTGGACTCTTTTCCGGATTGCTGAATTCCGAATCTACTTTTTGCCAAAAGGCATCGTATTCCGACAGACCGTTCTGTCCAATGGCGTTAAAGCTCAGAATCATCAGAATTCCTGAGCCTAAAATGCATCTTTTTCCTTTCATAGCGGTAAAAGTAAAGAATGTCACACGATCAGGAAGTCCTGATCATAGATTGACATATCTTTTTTTACCATATTGCACCTCAAATGGAACTGCACCGATCAATTAAGGATGCCGAAAACGCACTGCGCGATTTTCTGGAATACAGTCTGGAACGTAGTCAGGGCGATCAATGGACCTCAACCTGCGGGCTTAGCGAGTCTCAGATTGAAACATGGCGTGATCGAAAATTGCAAAGCGAAGCCGATCAAATCCCCAATGGTGGAGATGAGCGACTGATATTTTACGCACCCTTTGAAGACCTGTACGAGTTGGTTGCTCTAAATTGGGTCGGCGACTTACAGGCGGCTTTTACCGATCTCGACCGCCTGATCACATTTATGAAAATCGTTGAACAATATCGCCATCCCGATATTCAACGGCGGGAACTATTTGTTTATCAAAGACACCTTATCATGGGTGTTACAGGTGAACTTCGCGCCAAAATCGTAGCATACCGGAGCCTGATGGAAGTAGGGAAAGAAGGTTATCCGAGAATCGAGTACATCAAAGACAGTCTGGGTAACATCTGGGTGCCCGGCAAACCGCGTCGGGTCAAAACCAATCTCACGCTCTATCCTGGTATGCGTATCGAGTACATCGTGCAGGCCACAGATCCGGAAGAAATGCCCCTTGAATTTAAAATTCACGGCGACAGATGGCAATCCGGAAATATCCTGTTTTTTGATGTCGCTGAAAAACATGTGAAAAAACAAACCCAGATTAATATTACGATACGGAGTTCCAGAAAATTTCACGCCTATCCCCTCGGATACGATGACCGCGTGGTATTCGAATACCAAATAATACCCCATCTCAAATCCAAATAATCATCGTTTAAGACCGTTCCTTTTTCCATCCAACCTATCCTTTATTCAAATTGTCCATTGCCTAATCAAACTGTTTGTCATCGGGAAAAAACACCAACTTTAGCCTTGTCTAAGGAATACTATTCTTTAGACGGCTTTGAGCAGAGCAATGAAGAGCGGACGTGCCACAGGCAATCCGCTTTTTGTTTTTTACTTCCGATGCTGATCAAATTTGCGTACTTTTTCACCTTCAATTAGCAAGGTATATGAAGTTTCTGCGTCAGCCATTTACAGCAAAAGCCAAAGATCGAATCGTCGTCAGTTTTGACAAACCCACCCGTGTATTATTGCTCAATTCCAGCGAATTAGACCGGTATAAAAAAGGTCAAACCTACCGCTACCGCGGTGGATTGGCAACGAACTCTCCTGTGGAATTTGAAGTTCCATTCGATGGTGTTTGGTATGCAATTATTGAAAAAGGCTCTTTCAGAGCACCCTTAAATGTTACCGGATCCGCCAAACTGCTCAAACAAAAATATTCCACACTCAATGGTCAGGAACAAATGGAAACCCACGAAAAGGTGAGTGGGGCCTACGACGACACGTTGGAGTAATGCAGTCTATAACTGGAAAAGTATTCCTGTACCTCACAGTGCTGATTCTATTTATGCATTTCCTGACAGGTTGTGGTGAATCTCAATCTTCAGAAAATTCCCGGAACGATGAAAGCTCTGAGACCGTTCTATTGCCGGAATACACGGATTCTGTAGCTGTGGTTACACCCGGGTTTCCAATGCTCAACAACACAAATGCCGAAGCTTTTCTGCTGGATTTTCTGGATAAAATTCCTCAACGCAAATTTCTGTTGACCACCCGGTTGGGAAGTATGAAAGTCCGCTTATTTGATGATACACCTTTGCACACGGCTAATTTTCTCATGCTTATTCAGCGCGGGTATTTCGATGGCACCGAGTTTACGCGGGTAGTCGAAGATTTTGTGGTTCAGGGTGGGAACAATGACAGTGAAACCGAAGAGCTCAAACGACTGGTCATCGGCAATTATCAGCTCCGCGAAGAAATTAACCCAAAGTACATTCACCGGAAAGGCGCACTTGCAATGGCGAGACAATACGAAAACAATCCCGGGAAAGAATCTTCGGCCTATGATTTCTACTTCGTTCATGGCCGTACATTTAATGAACCTCAACTGCTCGCCATTGAGCGCGAACATGAAATGAAAATAAGCCAGTCCAACCGGCAAATTTATTACAAAACAGGTGGAGCACCTCATCTCGACGGTCAGCATACTGTTTTTGGAGAGATTTACGAAGGACTTGATGTACTCGACAAAATGGCCGCAGTAAAAACCGATGCCAGCAACTGGCCGGATGAGGCCCTCATCATGGAAATCCGGATGCTGAATGAATAAGCGTTTTATCCAACCAGTTTGGGCTCTGCTTTTGTCCTTCGCATTTGTATTTTGCGCAAGTCCGCCGCCTGCCGATTCGGTTCGAATTCAACTTGGCAAAAGCCTCACCGGCCTCAGAGCAGCTGTCGCTTGCGCGCATCCTGAAGCGGCCAAAATAGGAACAGACATTCTGGCTCAGGGTGGTAATGCTGTCGATGCGGCCATCGCCATTCAATGGGCTTTGGCTGTTTGTTACCCGGAAGCCGGAAATATTGGCGGGGGTGGATTTATGGTGGTTCGGCTTGGTGATGGAACCTCATACACTTTGGACTATCGCGAAAAAGCGCCTGAGACAGCCCTTGAGAATATGTTTCAGGATGAACAGGGATACATTATTCCCGGAAGAAGCACCGGTACCCATTTTGGCTCCGGGGTTCCAGGCACTGTAAAAGGTCTTTTCGAAGCCCACGAAAAATTTGGAAAGTTACCAATGACAGAATTGTTGAATCCGGCTATTTCCCTTGCGGAAAATGGATTCAATATCACAGCCAAACAAGCTGAAAATCTCAACAAACACCAAAATGCCTTTCGGGAAAGAAACAGATCAGAGAATGTTTTTTCATCCAAAAGTATCTGGGCAACGGGGGATGTTTTCATCCAAAATGAACTTGCAGCAACACTGAAACGGATTCTCGAAAAGGGAGTGGACGGGTTTTACAAAGGACTCACCGCCCAACTAATTGTCGAGGAAATGGCTACTGGAAGTGGTTTGATCACTCAGGACGATCTCGCCGCTTACGAAGCCATTTGGCGGAAGCCTATCGTTCACCCTTTCGGGGAATATCAAATCATTTCTATGCCGCCTCCTTCGAGTGGGGGCATTGCTTTGGCCCAACTGCTATCCTTTTATGAGCATTGCATCCATGATTCTCTGCAACACAATTCGGTGGATTACATACATGCCTTGGTGGAGATGCAGCGCAGGGTGTATGCCGACCGGGCAGAACATTTGGGAGATCCTGATTTTTATGATGTCCCGGTTGAAAAATTGCTCGACAAGGAATACCTGTACCAACGAATGGATGATTTCAGATGGGATCAGGCCACCAGGAGCAGTTCTGTAAGTCCGGGGAAGTTGAATATGAGAGAAAGGGTGGAAACCACCCACCTCTCTGTAGTGGATAGTGAAGGAAATGCCGTATCAGTGACGACCACCATCAACGACATTTATGGAAGTAAAATCGTGGTGACGGGAGCAGGGTTTTTGCTCAACAATGAAATGGATGATTTTAGCGCGAAACCCGGGGAACCTAATTTATTTGGGCTCATCGGCGGAAGGGCCAATGCAGTAGCTCCGCGTAAACGTATGTTGAGCAGTATGACACCAACCATTATTGAAAAAGAGGGTGATTTATTCCTGGTAGCCGGATCGCCGGGCGGATCCACCATCATCACATCTGTATTTCAAACCGTTATGAACACCACTGTTTTCGGGATGAACCTCGAAGACGCTGTTGCCGCGCCAAAGTTTCACAGTCAGTGGTTGCCAGATTCCATTTTCTTAGAAAAGGGGCGATTTCAAGATTCCATTATTGACAAGCTCAACCAAAGAAACCACCAAATTAAGGACCGCCCATCGCTTGGTCGGGTTGACGCCATTATGGTTTCGCCTGACGGCAGTTTACAGGCCGTAGGTGACCCCCGATCTGATGATGCTGCAGGAGGATATTAAAATGATGAACCCGATACTCGAAAAGTACAACGAAGTGAATGCCTTTGGAAAACTCCTGGGTATGCAAATGAAATTGATCACACCCGGAGAAGTGGAATACAGAATGCGCATCAAACACCAGCATCTCTCGAACCCCGTCGCAGCACATGGAGGTGCGGTGGCAGCCATGATGGATGCGGTACTCGGCGTGGCGGCACTCTCCCTGAGTGTGGAAGAGCGGATGCTCGTAAGTACGGTCGAGTTTAAAATCAACTTTTACGCGCCTGTCAAGGCAGGTGATATGCTCGTTGGAAAGGGGAAAGTCGTTTTTGCCGGCAACCGCCTGATCAGCTCGGAAGGCTCTATCTTTTGTGAAAACAAAAAAATGGTATTGGTTTGCAAAGGGCTTGGAACATTCAATACATATCCGGTAGCGAAACACGCGCTTTTCAGCGAAGAAAACTGATCTTATTTTTCTCCTTCCTCCACTTTGGGGGGAGGCACCTTCATAAATTCGGGGCTCTGACGAATAGCCCGCATAATCTGTTCAAGTATTGCTTCCGGGGTGTCGTCGTAGTTGACATCCAATGGTTCGTAAAACTTCATTAGCAATCGGGAATCCCGCATTTTGATTTTGAGCCCTTTTTTGTCAAATGCCCGGCGAAACCCATCGATGTTGACAGGCACAACCAAAGGGCGGTGCTGTTTGATCAGGTGAGCGGTGCCTTTACGGCCTTTCTCGAATGGTTTGGTAGTTCCTTGAGGAAAAGTTACCAACCACCCCGTAGTTAAGGCCTTCCCAATTCGTTCCACATCATCTAAATCAACATCCCGATGAATCTCTTTTCCCGCTTCGCGCCACGTACGCTGTACGGTGATGGCTCCACCATAGGCAAAAAGCTTTGGGATAAATCCACTCTGCATGGTTTCGCGGGCAGCAACATAGTAGACATTTAATTTCGGAGCCAACAGGTAAATCGGGTTTCGCAAACCACGCGTAAATTTCCATTTCGCGGCGCTGAAAGCGTGGTACATCAAAGCCACATCAGCAAAATAGGTTTGATGATTACTGACAAAAAGCACGCCTTTCGGAGGAAGATGCTGAAGGACTTCCATACCGGCCACCACCGACTTATTGGTCCATACGAAGCGCGGCCATGTGAAGATTCCCAAAATGGAAATCAACAAATGTTTGACAAACATCCATTGCCCGAAAACGTTTTTCAACTTCTTCCTTTTAAAAATCGGGGTAAATGTAATCCAAAATCACGCCGCTCAGCTTATTGAGGGTCGACATTGATGAGGAGCCTGACTGATCTGAATTCCTTTTCGGAAAAAAACCGGTCACCCAAGGTGATTAGCTTTTGCTTGATATTCGACAGATTTTGGGTGGGGTTGAGCTTGATCATGATGTGTTTATTGAATCGGTTTTTCACCCTCGCCACTGGCGGATATTCCGGTCCGAGCAAATGTTCACTGGGTAAAAACTTTAGCAATTCACTGTGGAATCGAGCACTTGCATAATCCACCATCTCCATATCCCTGTGCCTAAATGTTAGCAGTATCAACCTTGCAAAAGGTGGATATCCGAACTTCCGGCGATCTTTCATCTCCGATTCATAAACCGCTTCATAATTGCCAGCGATCACTTGCTGAATAACCCACTGTGCGGGGTCATGGGTTTGGATGAGCACTTCTCCCCGCTTTTTCCGGCGGCCTGCGCGGCCAGCCACCTGGGTCATGAGTTGAAAACCCCGCTCCGTGGATCGAAACTCCGGGAATTTCAACAGGAGGTCGGCGTTCAGAATGCCTACCAGACTTACCTTTCCAAAATCCAAGCCCTTGGTGACCATTTGGGTGCCGATCAGAATGTCAATATTTCCATCCTGAAAATCATTGAGTATGTGGTGGTAAGCGTGTTTGCTACGCGCGCTGTCCAGATCCAGTCGCCCGATTTTCGCCTCCGGAAAAAATATCGGCAATTCTTCTTCAATGCGCTCCGTACCCACGCCGGCGAGTTTGAGTTTGTGGCTACCACATTGCGGGCATTCGTGGGGTTTGTTGTACCGGCTTCCGCAATAATGGCAAATCAAACGGCCCTGTGATTTGTGATAAGTGGTGGTCACGTCACATTTCACACATTCCGGCGACCAGCCACACATCTGGCATACAAGCACGGGTGCGTAACCACGGCGGTTTTGAAAAAGGATGACCTGCTCTTTTCGCGCAAGCCGGTCTTTGATGGCCTCGAGCAGTACTTCCGTAAAATAACCCGATGCCGCAGTTTTCGAACGGAGAGAAACTGCTTTGATCTCGGGCAATTCCATTCCGCCAAAACGTTCCGTAATGGTGACATATCCGAATTTTCCCCGGCGGGCGTTGTACATCGACTCGAATGAAGGTGTAGCGGAGCCGAGCAGGGTTTTGGCCTTGTGAATGCCTGCCAGCACCACCGCAGCATCGCGCGCGTGGTAACGGGGTGCCGGATCGTGTTGTTTGAAGGAAGTCTCGTGTTCTTCGTCGACTATGATCAGTCCCAGATCTGAAAATGGAAGAAAAATCGCGCTGCGGGCACCCAGTATCACCCGGGCGCGTTTGTCGTCATTCTTCAATATCATATTCCATATTTCGACCCTTTCATTTTGGTTGAACCTGGAATGATAAACTGCGACGAGATCACCAAAATAGCTCCGCAGCCGCTGTATCATCTGGGTGGTGAGGGCAATTTCCGGAAGGATATAAAGAACCTGTTTCCCTGAATCCAACTGCTCCTGAATGAGTTTCGTATAGATTTCTGTTTTTCCTGAAGAGGTGACACCGTGCAACAACGTGACATTTTTTGATTTAAAAGTATCCTGAATCTGATCAAATGCAAATTGTTGATTTTCACTCAACTTTACCTCCCGCAATTCCCCTGTACCCAATTCCGGCAGTCGTCCAACCTCACGTTCATACACTTCAAAAATTCCTTTTCGGGCGAGCTCAGTCACTACGGTTGTGCTGGAACCCGCCTGTTTCGTAAGAACTGACCGTTTCACTTCCTGCTTCTCCTGTCCGTAAAAATCACTGAGCTGCACAAACATCAGCAGGGTCTCTTCCTGTTTGGCGGCCCGGGAAAGCAGCTTGAAGGCACTTTCCAAACCCGCTTCGTCGGCACAACCTTCTGTAAGCCGCACGTAGGTTTCCAGCTTAGGTTTGTACCGCTCTCTCAGATCTTCCATTACCAGAATGGCGCCTCTTTCGAGTAATTTTTTCAGAACCGGTTGTACCGTTTTGATTTTCAAAATGGCCGCAACATCGTCTGCATTGACCACTTCTCTCGCCGCCATGGCCTGAAGCAGGTAACTTTCCCTGTCGGAAAACATGGTTAGATCGCCATCGAAAGCCGGATTCAGTATAAAACTACTTTCACTGCTGAGACGAAGGCCGATCGGGAGTGCGGCGAGCAATACTTCTCCCCTGTAACAGAGGTAGTATTCCGCCATCCACTTCCAGAAAGCGAGTTGTTGGGCGTTCACCACGGGATATTCATCAAGTGGCGCATCGATGTATTTTGCGCTGTAATTGCCGGGGGGAGTTTCGTGAATCCCGAGCACAATTCCTGTGAGCAGTTTTTGTTTGCCAAAAGGCACCACCACACGCATACCGACGCGGATGAACTCTTCCATGTTTTGTGGCAACCTGTACGTAAAGGCTTTGGGCACGGCCAGAGGTAAAAGCACGTCGGTAAAATAAGTCTTCAAATCAGGAAAATTCTGGGCGTATATCGGCTATAGGGTGATGGCTCGCGAAGGTAGCGACATTTACCAACAACGGAACGTGACAAGTTTTTCTTTTAGGCGCAAGGGCTCAAAACATGAGTGGTTAATTTGCATTCAAATACTTGAATCGGTATGACTCTACATTGGGTTGATTGGGCGATTATCGGATTTTTCCTGATTTTCAGTCTACTCATCGGACTTTATTTTAGAAAACGCGCCTCGAAAAGCCTGTTGAGCTTTTTTCTGGGCGACCGGAATATGCCCTGGCTCATCGCAGGGATTTCCATGGTTGCGACCACTTTCGCTGCCGATACACCTTTGGCAGTTACAGAGATGGTGGGCGAAAATGGAATTTCAGGAAATTGGCTCTGGTGGAGTTTTCTGGCCGG
>JBGTLS010000221.1:0-5632 GCA_041744015.1 Cryomorpha sp.
CTACTGCGGGAGAGGCTATTATGTCACACCGATTCCTCGGTTTTGAACCATATAAAGGTGTCATAGCCGGAAGACAGAATGGCTCGTTGATCAGCATGGAAAAAGGAAAAGCCATCCCCTATTCTATAAATAATTTGCAGGATCGGGGAAATTTCTTTGTGAATTCCAATGAAGACATTTATGAAGGCCAGGTTATTGGTGAAAATTCCCGTCCCGGGGATTTGGTAATCAATGTAACCAAAACCAAAAAAATGTCTAACATGCGTAGTTCTGGTGCGGATGATAAAGTCAAACTTATTCCACCTAAAAAATTCTCACTCGAAGAAGCACTCGAATACATCCAGGCTGATGAATATGTGGAGGTAACTCCAAAATCTATCAGGATCAGGAAAATATATCTGAGTGAGCACGATAGAAAGCGATCAAAAACTGCTGTATCCAGCAATTAACTAAAAGTCTGTTTTATAAGAAGGCCTGAATTTCGAATAAAATTCAGGCCTTTTATTTTGCACTGTTTTGCGAAAACGCATTATTATCCTTGTTAGATTCGAAAATATTCCAGATAAACGACCAATTCAATAATTAAAATGGCTCATATCATTGAACACTTTTTTCTTTGCCCCTTTTGCAACGAGGAGATTTCTGTTTTAATCGAACCCCTTCAATCTGAGCAAGAATATATTGAAGATTGCGAAGTATGTTGTAATCCTATCAGCTTTAAAATACACATTTGTGAAGGAGAAATCACTGATTTCTCAGCACAGAATCCCGATGATTGATCCAACTAAACCAATATTCAAACAAAGCTGAAAACCGCTCTGTCGAAGAATTGAAGGCTTTCCCAGTGAAGGTTTTATCATTCATCGTTAATACCCAATTTTTGTCCTCATTTACGAATCCAATAATTGATTAATCTTGAAATCACATTAACTTATATTCGCTTTTGAATTGTGCTACTTCGCCATATCTTTGACCCGTACAACCTGAAATGGTTATACAGCGAGGTTTTGGTTAGCCCGATGACATTCCCGAAAGGGGTGTCAGCACCGCAAGTTGAGCCCAGTCTTTAATGGTTGTTTTAGATTGATTGGTTATCGATTCTTTGAATCGCTTTACTAGGGCTCGCTTGCGGTTTTTTTATTCCTCCCAGATTATATCTTTGCTTTCATTGAAAGATATATCCGAAATTCACATCTCATTTTCTGACGAAAGCCTGATTGTTCTCAATATTTGTTTGGGATTTATCATGTTTGGCATTGCACTGGGTATTCGTCCCGCAGATTTTTTGTTGATTTTGCGTCAGCCCAAAAGCATTGGCATTGGAATTATCTCGCAGTTTCTTCTGCTTCCCGCACTGACCTTTGTTCTGATATATTTCTTTCAACCACATCCCGCCTTTGCTCTCGGCCTTATCCTCGTTGCGGCATGTCCTGGAGGTAATGTATCCAATTTTATCACTTCCATATCCGGGGGACATGTCGCACTTTCAGTATCACTGACTGCCTTCGCCACAGCAATCAGTCCTGTAATGATGCCCTTCAATTTTGAATTTTGGTCGTCCATAATTCCGGAAACCCATGATTATTTCAAGTCTTTCGAATTGAGTTTTGTTGGAGTTTTTGAGACAGTGATGTTTTTACTTATTCTTCCCCTTATCGCTGGCATAGCTTTCAGGTATTACTTGCCAAACCCAGCCAAAAAGATCGAAAAGCCCATACGAATTATAAGTTTTCTAATTCTACTGGGGTTTATCCTTGTAGCACTTCTCAATAATTTCTCTGTTTTCAAATCATATTTATATCTGGTTTTTCTACTGGTTTTTTTTCACAATGCGTTGGCTTTTGCAACCGGGTATTTTACAGGCCGAATCACGAATTTATCTGAAGCAGATTGCCGTACGCTTGCTATTGAAACCGGGATTCAGAATTCAGGTCTTGGTCTAATCATCATTTTCACCTTTTTTGAGGGAAATGGTGGAATGGCTATAATTGCAGCATGGTGGGGAATATGGCATATTATTGCAGGCCTTACCCTTGCGCGGTTTTTCAAAAGAAAGGACAATCGCATCGCTGCATCGACCGTTAAACATACTCGTGTTTGACAACCAGTTGAAACCATTCATTGTTGGTGTTCAGATAGCCCTGATCGTAACAAAACCGGTATTCCTTTCCGGTTTTGGTAGAATAAGTGTTGGTGAAATAAGAAAAGTTAAAGCCATACCGGATCAATTCCGATCTGTTTACTCTTGCCTTTCCCTCCGGATTTAGTTCAGCTAAAATTTTTCTGTTTTTGCGCAAAATATTATTGACTTGTCTCACACAACTCAGCTGGGCACTCTCATGCTGGTTGTGATAGCTGCTTCTGCAATGATCTGAACAAAATTTCGCATCTGAACGACCAGTGAACATTTCTTCGCATTCCATGCATTTCTTTTTCATAGCCAAAAGAAATTGGTTGTCGAAAAGATATTACATTTTTTTTTATATCCCTCAACCGGTACTCATAATTTTTTTCAAATCAACCAGCGGTATTTATACTCCTGGATTTTTCCTAAACTACATTCATCTCAACAACAGATAGTTAACATCAACCTTATCACCGATTTAAGGTGGATGAATGATTTCCATTGGATATGATCCTATAAGCCGATTTCATTATATTTGCAATCAAATTTGATACAAAATGCTCGAAAAGAAAAATCCAGAATTGGAACCCAATATAGCCGGTCCGGTAGTTTTTGCACTTACAATTCTCGTTCTGGTAGTTATTGCAATCTGGATGGCCTCATAGACTATTACCAGTTTACAGGCATTTTTTCCACTGACCTGAGGTAATTATTGGCTTGTAAAAAATGATCACATCCAAGGAATCCGCGATGAGCTGATAATGGTGATGGGTGAGATGACATCAGAATCAGATTTTTTGTTGAGTCAATCATCTTTCCCTTTTTTTGTGCATGACTCCCCCAGAGCAGGTATACGAGCCCTTCTGATTCCAAATTCAAAATGCTTATCACGGCATCGGTAAATCTTTCCCATCCTCTGTTTTGGTGAGAACCCGGCCGGCCTTCCTCCACAGTCAGCGTGGTATTGAGCAATAGCACGCCGTTTTTTGCCCAGGGGGCTAAATTCCCGTTACTCAGATTACTTTTACCGATTTCCCGGACGATCTCTTTAAAGATGTTACGCAAAGAAGGAGGAATTGGCATATCGTCTCCAACCGAAAAAGCCAGGCCATTTGCCTGCCCCGGTCCATGATATGGATCCTGCCCCAGGATACACACCTTCACCTCCGATAACGGTGTGTTATTAAACGTACGAAATATTTGTTGAGGCTGTGGATATATCTTCTGATCACGATAAGCTTCCGCCAGAAACGCTTCGAGGGTGCCAATATACTCCTTCGAAAATTCAGCGCTCAGAGCGGTGCGCCACGAAGGTTCGGTGAGAAGATCATATAACATTATGGCATCATTTCCTGTCGGATAGCATGTTTTAATTTGCGTTGGTAAGTTTCGACCAACCAATCGCAGTAACTTTCAGTAGCGTGATGCAGACAATTGCAGTAAACCCGGCACCGGTATTCTATTTCCTCATCTAGGAGAGCGATCAGATCAAGCGCATCGTAGTAATCCTCCGCATTTTTTACAATCTGAACAGTATGATTACGAATACTTTCGTCTATCGCTTTTTTCGGCCGCTCCCCTTTAGCAGAAATCGCTGTGAAAACGGATTTCATATCGAATTCATCCGTAGGCTTATTTTTCGCAAATCTAGCCAGAAGCGATTTTGAACGTTCATACTGATAGTCAAACAGTAAATTCTCTTCACGTTCCTGAATCCTGTCGAAATACTTTTCCGGAAAACGGAAAATATCCATCCAATTAATATAGTCCTGCCACAAACCCAATCGTTGAACATTGTTGCCCAGATCAATGATAATGAATGAACTTTTTGAAGTAGTAATCCTTGAGCCCCGGCCAATCATTTGATGATAAAGTGTAAGTGACCGTGTTGCCCGGTTGAGAATAATGGCTTCAACGGTAGGTTCGTCAAAACCGGTGGTGAGGATACCAACGGAAGTCAGAATTGCATCAGGCGTCTCCCTAAACCAGTCCAGGGTGTCCTGCCTGTCTTTTGCGGAAAAAGTACTGTCGAGGTGTTTTACTTTGTATCCGGAAGATTTGAAAAGCTCAAACACGCGAATGGATGTCGCAATTCCACTGTTGAAAATCAATGTTTTTTTACCCTCAGCTCTTTCCTGATAGGCTGCAAGTAAGCGATCCTGCATCGTATAAAGGCTGTAAAGCCGATCGAGCGAACTTACGGTGTAGTCTCCATCCGGCCCAACTTTCAATGAACGGAGGTTTACATTAAAGGTGTACGTGGTGGCCTCACTTAAATAACCGGATTTTATCAGGTCGGCAATACTATGACCTACTAACAGTGACTGATAATTTTCGTTAAGCGGTAAACTTCGATTGGAACTCAAAGGAGTTGCTGTGACACCCAGCATATTTGCTCTTTCGAAAAATTTAAAAAGCTTCCTGAAAGAATTATAGTGAGCTTCATCAACTATCACCAGCCCAATGTTCTTAAGATAGTTTTCATTCTCATTCAACCTGTTGTTCAAAGTTTCCACCATAGCCACAAAGCAATCGAAATTGGCTTCATCAGCGAGTTCTTTGACGTCGCGGTTGATAATCTTGTTTTTGACATTGATATCCCATAAAGCCTTGGAGGTCTGCGCACAAAGCTCAACTCTATGGGTCAATATGAGAACTTTTCGACCTGTTAAGGCAATGTATTGTCTCGTAATTTCAGAGAAAATAATCGTTTTGCCGCCCCCGGTGGGCAGCTGGAAAAGGATATCTGCTTTATCAGGTGATTTCTCCAGCTCCTGAAAAATACGCGTTATAGACTCCTCCTGATATGGGTAGAGTTCTTTGTTGGTATTATCTGTCAATATTTCAGGCCTTCGTCCCATAAAAACGGCACAAAGTTAGCGCATTTTGACGGTTTAGCCACATGTTTTCATCCCGGGCTTCGGATGGGAATTTGTAACTTGCCCACCTGAAACCACTTGCATCAAATGACAGACAATCTTAAAGTTTTTAACGAACTTGTTTTATTACGTTATCAGGTATACAATTCTATTTTTCTTACGCTTGAACTCGATGGGGTTCACCGTACCGGCATCCTGTTACCGTTGTTGACAGAACAGTGCAAAAATGGTTTTTCCAAGAATATGGCTCCAGATGAGATTATCGCACAGCACTTTGAGGATCATCCGATATTCGAAACTGAAAAAATGCAAATTGATCAGCTTTTCAGATACATTCAATTTGTTGAGCGTCAGATCGTTCTTGTGGATGCGCTCGAAGATGCAGCCTTTGACAGAGTCCATAATCTTGAAGGCCAGGGAAGTTTTCAATCTTTATATCAATCGGTTGTAAAGAATAATGCCATAGAAAAACTCGAAAAGGCACTTCAGAACTTTCGGGTCAAAATCGTACTTACAGCTCATCCAACGCAATTTTACCCAGGTCCTGTCTTAGGTATTATAACCGATTTGGAAAAAGCCATTCGCGAAAACGATCTGCAGCTGATTAAGAAATTACTTGCTCAACTCG
>JBGTLS010000222.1:0-5387 GCA_041744015.1 Cryomorpha sp.
AATTTAAACCCCGGACGATTTCCGGTTATTCGGCTTCCGTCAGCCAATTGTACGGAAAAGGTTTTGTGCTCACCGGCAACAGCGCCGAATTTCTCGACCCCATTTTTTCATCCGGTACTACGTTCGCCACTGAATCGGGCGCACTGGCGGCAGAACTTATAGCGCGGGAATTGAATGGCGAACGCGTCAACTGGGAAACCGAATACAGCGATTACATCCACCGCGGGGTTGACGTTTTCCGATCGTTTATCAACCATTGGTATACCGGCGACCTTCAGAAAATCCTTTTCAGTAAACTAGACAATCCTGACCTAAAGCGGCAGATTTGCTCCATTCTGGCCGGGTATGTCTGGGATTTAGACAATCCACTGGTGGTAAAACACAAAAGGGCTTTGCCGACCTTGGTTCATTTGGTGGGGTAGGGTGTGGTTTGTATTGTAAAACGATGGGTTCAAGGAATTGGCAAGTGAAATTGAATAAATTCGTCTTGGCCTACTGCATTTTGATTAGCTGAGACCGCTCCTTCGTCGCGAAGTTACCTGCGATGAGAGAAGTTGCAATACTGCGAAATACTTTTATAAATGTATCACTGGCATGGTATAAATAAATTACCATTTTGGTAACTTTTTTATTACCTTTGCGCTCACCCGTTGATAATCAATGAGAGTACTTGCAAAAAAGATACTTCGGGAATTCTGGCATAAGTATGCTGATTCCGAGGAACCATTAAAAACATGGTATAAAGAAGCCTCAAGAGCCAACTGGAAAAATCCTGTTGATATCAAAGAAGCATATGCTAGTGCAAGTATTCTAAAGAGTGGACGTGTGGTTTTTAATATTTGTGGCAATAAATACAGACTGATTGTGGACGTAAATTATATCAGGCAATGGATGTTTATTCGATTCATTGGAACGCATAAAGATTACGACCGAATTGACGCTGATACAATATAACACGATGGACATTAAGGTAATAAAAACTGAACAAGACTATGACCAGGCACTGAAGAGACTTGAAAAGATATTTCATGCGCCGATGGATTCAGAAGAGGGTGATGAAGCTGAAATTCTATCAATTCTGATTGAAAAATATGAAGATGAACATTACCCCATTGATGCGCCGGATCCCATTGAGGCGATTAAGTTTAGAATGGAACAAATGGGAATGACCAACAAGGATTTGGCTGAAATTTTCGGGTATAAGAGCAGGGTATCTGAGATATTTAGTGGCAAAAGAAAACTCACGCTCAAAATGATCAGGAATCTTCACGAGAAATTAAAGATTCCGTATGAATCATTGATTGGTGAGTATTGAGCACGGTCATTCAGTAGTGTCATTTAGCTTCTGTCCACGATTAAATTCGTTTAGGGCTGTTCGAAATTGGACGGAATTCTTGGGTTAAATTGAAAAAACGCGTTTTGGTTCCGCTGCATTTAACTGCGGTGAAATCGCTCCTTCATCTCAAAGTTAGCTTCTCTGAGATCGCTACCTGATGCTCTGGTCAGGTTTGCAACCTTCGTCTCTAAGTTACCTGCGACGAATTCCTGCGCCTTCAGATGGACGCTGCTTGGTTGCCAAATTAGATTCGCGGTGATAAGTGACACTCTTGCTGAACGGATGAGTTGGTTTTACTGACCCCCAGTTTTAAAAAAAAAACGCTGCCCCATTTCAAAGAGGCAGCGTTTATTCCGTAATATTTTATTCTATTAAAATTTCATCATGCGTTTGGTGAGCAATTCTCCATTGGCGTAGATGGTGTAATAATAAATTCCGGAAGCGAGGCCGCTGCCGTCAAAGGTAAAACTGTGCTGACCCTGGCTCATTTGTCCATCGATGAGTTTGCGGATGGGCCGGCCCTGGGCATCGCTGATTTCAAGTATTACCTGCGCTTCTGATGGAAGCGTGAAGTCGATCCGCGTGCTTTGATCAAAGGGATTGGGCACATTCTGGCCGAGTTCCATTTGTTTTTTCTCAATAGCTTGATTGATTAAAGAGCCGGTTTCCGTGTTTTGGTTCTGGCAGCAGTTTTGGGTTTTTTGTTGCATGGCGGCTACAGAACTAATCAATTGGCCCATTTGGGATTTCATTGCCTCAATTTCGGCGGCTTGATCCGTAACGGTCGCTTCAAGATCTGCAATTACTTCATTTTGTGCAGCAATTGTTCCTTCCTGTACTGCCAATCCGGCCGCTTGTTGAGTTACAATTTCCTGAAAACCGGCAACCAAAAGGGGGATGATTGACTCATATTGAACACCAAGTAAATTAAGAGATGTTCCTTCGATAAACCCCGTTGAATCCGATAATTCCGGAATTTGGACCTCTTTGACCAGTTCTGGTGCAAATTCCATCACTTCCTGTGCCAGAAAGCCATATTGGATGCCCTCACCCAGTGCGAGGCTCCGGTTCGCCGGTTGCTGGTGATAATACGTCTTGGGTTGAAAAGCCATTAACATTTCAATGGCATTTTCCATATCCTGAATTTCGGTTTTAAGGGATTCGTCGCTCAAAGTAATAGTGGGAACAGTTCCCCAACTTGCTCCCACCATTCCTAAAGCAAAATCGGTAGTGTTCGGTACCTCGCCATACACCGCGATATTACGTGCCCCACTACCTGCTCCTGTAGCTTTGGCATGCACCCCAATGCTATATGACCCACTTTGAGCAGCTTCAGCCCATACCCCGACTGAATGCCTTCCATTTCGCGCTATGGAGCGTGTGCCGATATAGTTAAGATAGGTATTAACTCCCGTAGATGTCACCTCAATACCTGTTACATAATTTCCATTGGCCGGAGGCGCAAATCCCGGTTGGGAATCATTCATGCCGACTTCAAGTCCGGTATCAACATTGTCTCTTTCAGATCTCGCAGTAATTGAGACTTTTGCCTTCCCGCCGGGAGTTCCGATACGAATGTTTTGCCGATAACATCCTTCATCGAAACTATTTCCAATGAACAAATCCTGCTCACCCGGTACAGACAGCGATGGTTGATCTTTCCACCTGCAATCATTTCCAATACCGGCAAATGGCACATACCTCAGGATGTAGTCTCCAGTCACAGCATCAGCCTGTGTACCGACGATAAATACATCGGGATTTTCAGTTAAAGGCATTTGACGAATGCGTACATTTCCATCAATGTCGAGTTTTTGAGTTGGTGTTTGATTAAGTCCATTTACTGAAAAATCTCCCATACCAATTGTGCCGTCAGGGTGAATGCGCATGCTTTCAAGACCATTAAGATGAGCGCCTGTACCAGCGATTGCTCCGGCATTGAATGGGCCGCAAAAAACAAAACGCAGCGCATCCAATCTGTTCGCAGGGGTATCATTATCTCCCCAGCCTATAATGGCATCATTGGCATCAGCATCTGTAGAACCTTCCCTTGCGCGCAAACCGAAAAATGCGTTATCGCTTCCTCTTTGACTGTATGTTCCGGTGTTCATCCATGTTCGATGACCTCCAAGTTGATTCCACCAACGATCGCCAATATGAAGCATGGCCAAAGGTTCTGTAAGGTTCGATCCGGCGCGTGTGGGTATCGCAACCCGTGTAATAGACTCATTGGTACCTCCTATATGCGGATCGTCATAAACAGCACTTGTTATGCGAAACCGCTCACTTAAAATTCCTGATGGACCATTGATGGAATTCGCACCTGCTGCACTGAATACAACATCACCCATACGTGACTCAATGACCAAATGGTTTGCACTACCATTAATCATGCCCGTAAGCCGCGCGTTTGTTTGTGTAGGGGTATTCGGACTCAACAGAAACTGGGCCTTAAGGGTACTCGAGGCCACATTGGCACCACTGAACATCCTCCACGTAAGCGTTTGGGTGTCGCTGCCATCCGTGCGGAAAAGTCTGCCATCATTGGTTGCATAAGATAGCAGGTTTGCGTGCAAATGGGCGTCCGGGGTGAAATTGATACCCAACGCCAACGCACCTGTTCCGCTCATAAGTCGCATGCGCTGCTGGTTGTTAACCCGGAAGCGGATGTCATCATTGTTGGTAGTTCCAAAGAAATTTGTACCGCCAATATTGTTTCCAAGTGTATTCCAGTCTGCTTGTCCATTAATGTTGAGATGCCATAATAGACTTAAACATGTAAGTCCAATAAATATTCGAGATGTTTTCATTTTGAAAAGGGTTAAATACCCTTTTTGACTTATTGCTTTACTATTTTTTGCTTTTCTCTATTTCCATTAAAAAAATATGCTTCAATGACATAGATGCCTGATGATACACTTGTAAGATCGAGTTCGATGCTAAAATCATTTTGCACATTGGATTTCACTAGTCGTCCTGAAATATCATAAACGCTAACTTGACTTATCAAATTATCAGAGGATAAATTTACAATTCCTGAACTTGGATTAGGTGATACTTCAAAATGCCGTATTCCACTGCTGCCATTAACAGACAAAGGGGCTTGATATACGCCCACGTCGTCGATATAATAATAAGACGCAGGCCCAAAATGGTCTTCCGGATCATTTTCCAAAACTAACAATGTATCTGTTTCAGAATTGGGAAAAAAGTTTCCGATATACATAAACCTTTCTGTGCCATCTGCCACATAAGTCCATGACAACACCGTCCAACCATCATACCCTTGTATGAATGATCCGGGATTACCAACAAGTTGCGGATTTGCCGAAACATAGGATCCCTCATTTTGTACAATGGTATCTGGAGTAAAAAGCACTTGGATGTTCCACATGGCATAGGGTATACGTTCGGGAAGAGAGAGGGCCATATTTACGTAATAAGTCGTTCCTTGCGTAAGTTCTTGTGACAGACCAATACCTAAATATTCCCTATACCCATTCGGATCGTCAGGATTGGGATATAAGAAGAAACACCCGGCGTAGCCATCACCATCATATGGCATTTCACATCCAATAGTATTGGTGGGAACGCCAAAAAACCAAGGATCTAAATAAACCTGATCAGGATATGGACACGGATCGTCATTGACAGTTGCACAAGTATGAAATAAATCGGGGGTAGCGTCGAGATCCCCAACTGCAGGATTAAACCACGGATAAGCATCTTCCACGTAGCTATCATTATAGATACAAAGATCCCGCTCTTCAAAGCTGCCGTTGGGTACAAGGTTTACACTCTGTGCGTACAGTAACATACCAGAGAAAAAACAAAAAACAAAAAAAGTAAGGCGGTAAATCAAAACAGGGTGTGTTTGGTTTGTTCCATCCTTCAGTTTGAGTGATGGTGTAAGCATTTTGCCGCGCAAATGCCGGGCGGCGGGCATCAGCCCGATGGACTATTGATCCATGTGCTGAAAATGGTATCTTTGTCAAATCATAATCACCTCCTTTTTCTCGTGTGGGGTTATGTTTTTTCTAACCCGGGGAGC
>JBGTLS010000223.1:0-1836 GCA_041744015.1 Cryomorpha sp.
GACAACGCGGCACATCATCACTACGAATTGCCAAAATTCATTCCTGCTGTTTGGATTCAGGGACAATAAGATTTCAGGAACTGTAATTGGAAACCCGGGGAAACCTGCGTGTTTTATTATCTTTGCAGGGCTCAAGAAATCGATCCAATGAATCAAGAACAGGAAGCCGTTACCACGCAGGAAAAAGCCTTTGTAAAAGAAGTTATTGCAGACTATAAGCTGGCTTGCGAAAGCAGAGAGATGTCTTTGCTGGGGCGTAAGGAAGTCCTGACCGGGAAAGCCAAGTTTGGCATTTTCGGTGATGGGAAGGAAGTGGCCCAAATCGCTATGGCCAAGCAGTTTCAGAACGGAGATTTCCGTTCGGGGTATTATCGGGATCAGACTTTCATGATGGCCATCGGAGCGCTTACCATACAGCAGGCGTTTGCCGCACTGTATGCGCACACCGACATCCACAAAGAACCGGCGAGTGCTGGCAGACAGATGGGTGGGCACTTTTCCACGCGTACGCTGAATGAAGACGGCACATGGAAAGACCTTACGAAACAAAAAAATTCATCAGCCGATATTTCACCTACAGCGGGACAAATGCCGCGCCTGTTGGGCCTTGCTCAAGCTTCGAAGGTCTACAGAAACCACCCGATCAAGTCCGAAGGTTTTTCCAAATTTACGCATGAGGGCAATGAAGTGGCCTTCGGTACCATAGGCGATGCCAGTACCAGCGAAGGTCTTTTCTTTGAAACGATCAATGCCGCAGGCGTACTTCAGGTACCAATGGTGATTTCCATCTGGGATGATGGGTATGGAATATCTGTTCCCAAAAAATACCAGACCACCAAAGGAAGTATTTCAGAACTCCTCAAAGGATTGCAACGCGATAAAGACAACACGGGATACGAAATCATTCGGGTAAAGGGATGGAACTATCCGGAACTTGTTGCGGCTTATGAGCGCGGCGTGCAAATAGCCCGTGAAGAACATGTCCCTGTGATGATTCACGTGGAAGATCTCACACAACCTCAGGGCCACTCCACTTCGGGTTCGCATGAGCGCTATAAATCACCTGAGCGTCTCGCCTGGGCCAAAGAATTTGACTGTATCGCAAAAATGCGGGAATGGATTCTGGAACATGATCTTGCCCCTGCCGATACACTTGATCAGATAGAAACTCAGGCGAAAAAGGATGTACGCGCCGCGCAGAAAGCTGCATGGAACGATTTTCAAAGTGTCATCGATTCAGAACGCACGGAATTGGCCGGACTGCTTGAAGATCTGGAAAAGGATTCATCAAAAAAAACAGAGATCGAATCGCTTCGAAAAGACCTGGCAAAAACCATGGATCCGATTCGGAAAGATGTTTTTACGGCAGCGCGAAAAGCCTTGCGAACGATACGCGGTGAATCATCTGCAAGTAAAGATGCCATTGTAAAATGGCTGGAAAAACACGGAGCCAAAAATGCCGATCGCTACAGCTCCAATCTATATTCCGAGAGTGCTTTTTCAGCCCTTAAGGTAGATGAAGTACCAGCCGAATATGGCGACAATCCTGAAAAAGTTGACGGTCGTCTGGTACTTCGTGACAATTTTGCAGCGCTTTTTGAAAAACATCCTGAAATCCTGGCCTTTGGCGAAGATGTAGGTAAAATAGGCGGTGTAAACCAAAGCATGGAAGGTATGCAGGAGCGATTTGGCGAACTGCGTGTAACTGATACGGGAATTCGCGAAGCCACAATTATCGGTCAGGGTATTGGCATGGCCATGCGCGGACTGCGTCCCATTGCCGAGATACAATACCTCGATTATTTGCTTTATGCACTTCAGATTCTGAGCGACGAC
>JBGTLS010000224.1:0-19302 GCA_041744015.1 Cryomorpha sp.
TGACGATATGTGGTTTACAGATAATGTTGCCGGGGATATCGATTGGGAAATAACTGATCAGGCGGCTTATTCAGGTCAGTATTCAGCTTATGTAAGAGGACGAAATAATCAAAATCAGGCAAGCGAAATGTTGCTGAGTAAGCCTATAGATCTTTCAGGAATTGAAGAGTTGGCTATTTTAAAATTCAAATATGCCCATGCCAGAAGAAATTCAAATTCTGCGGATGTTCTTCGTGTTTGGATTTCCAGAAATTGTGGGGAATTGTGGAGTTTGAGAAGGACCATCAGTGGCAACAGTTTGCCAACAGTAGAAGGTAACGTTACGGGTCAATTTGTCCCTCAATCACAGGATGATTGGAATGAAGTTACCATTGCTACGCTGGTCCCGGCTTTTCTCAATGCGCAGTTTCGGGTTCGATTTGAGTTTATCAGTGAGAATGGTAACAATATTTATATTGATGACATCAATATTTATGATTCTTCCACCATCACTTCCATTGAGTCAGCCAGCGTAATTGAACAAACCTTACTTATCTATCCAAATCCGGCCACTGATCAGGTTTTTATCAATCTGACAAATGCCCACACATCAAACACGACTATTTCTTTGTTTGATATTTCAGGACGGGAATTGAAATCTGTTCACGCTGGGTCTTTGGCCATGGGAGAACATCAGTTTGAAATGAATACCACTTCACTTCCGGCTGGCGTTTATATCTTTCGGATTCATTCGGACAGAGATGGTTTGATTTCCAGGAAACTGGTGATTCAATAAAGCGCTGAGGAAACCGGACTTGAACTTTCCTTTCTGCCTAGCAGAATAGCAACACAGCCCTGGGGATTAATATCCGAATTTCCATTGCCGGTTATTTTCAGTTTGAGGGTTAGTTCATCGGTACCGGCTAGTCGAAAATCAAAGATGGTTGATGTATCGTGATTTTTATTGTCGTAAAGAACTTCATTGTCCGAATCAATGAGTTGAAATTCAGCACCAGCCAGCATGGGATGGTGACAAATCATAAGCCTGTAGTCGACCCCACCGTAAAAAGTGGTGGTCATCTCAGCTTCATCACCTGGCATCATCTTGGCGCCATTGAAATTTTCGCTCATGATATATCCCTGCATGGCCTCGCTGCATTGATTTTTTACAAAAATTCTGCATTGAGATGAGGCCGTTAAAGTAGCGATTACCGCTGCTGCCGTAAAAAGTGATTGAATTATTTTCATTTTTTTTTGGTGTTAAATCTTAGCTGATGTAGCGTGTCCGTATTTCAGAAACTACGCGTGTGATTTCGATTAAATCATCCTGCGAAATGTGCGCTTCGGATTTTCCACCGATCACCGCGACACCATCTTCCGTCACAGATTCGCCTGCGGGCGCTTTTTTGTGAGAAACCCCACTAAAAGCCTGATCAATCGCAGTCAGGTCGGCGACAATTTCATCGATTTGATTGTTCGTGTTGTAGGCGTCTACCAAATCACGAAGATTTTGAAGAGACAATTTCTGGTCCGCAATCCGGATCATCAAATCTTTGGATGGATTTTTATCTACTGAGGCTATGGAGGTTGACAGGTATAAACCTTCTACCCAGCCGGCGGTAATTACCAGCGCGGAGACATGATCCCGACCGTTTTCTTTCAGGTAGGCATCCAGGAGATAATACGTTTCGGAAACGATATTTAATAAGGAATCTCTGTTGTCCACATTCGATTCCATCCGTTCGATGGTTTCGTCATTGAAAGCTTTGGTTACTCCGAGATTGTCAGCCAGTTTTTTAGCACATGAGAGGTAGATAATTGATTCCTGGTTCTGGTTAAATACGCTGGCGTAACTCAGATCAGCCCCATAAATTCCCAAATTCAAGGCCTTGCTTTTGGCCGTGGTATAGTTGTGAACGTTTTTTACATCGTTCAATATTTTCACATCGTATACGGCACCGGCTTTTTTCAGCATAGAAGCCATTTCCATGGGTGATGGCACAGCGTAAAAGATCTCCTGAACTTTTCCTGCATTTTCTGCAGATCCAAGGTCCGACTCGCCGACAGCGATCATAGATCCGGTGATGTCCCCATCTACTGATGTGCTATCTCCACAAGCGGCGAGACTCACAATACAGATGCAGAAAAGGCCTGAACGGAATACGTTTTTTTGGTTGTTCATATTTAAGCAGAATAGGTTCTTAACCCAGATGCGCGGTGATAGGAATAAGTAAACATTACAAATTGCTTCACCAACACCTGTTGAGGTGCTTGTACTTTATTCTCGCTGAAATGTTACAACACGTGTAAGGAAATTAGTGGGCCTCGAGCCAATTTTTTCCGGTGTCTAATTCCACTACGATAGGGACTTTAAGAGAAGGGATGGCTTTTTTCATCTCATTTTCGATCACTGGTTTGATGATTTCCAATTCGGATATAACCGCGTCAAACACCAATTCATCATGAACCTGCAGCACCATTTTTGAAGCGAATCCTTCCTTTCGGAAAATGCGATCCACGTTGACCATGGCGACTTTAATCATATCGGCAGCTGACCCCTGAATGGGAGCGTTGATGGCATTCCGCTCGGCAAAACCACGAACGGTAGCGTTGCGGCTATTGATGTCCGCCAGGTATCTGCGTCTTTGGAGGATGGTCTCAACATATCCATTTTTTCTTGCAAATGCGATGCTTTGGTCCATGTAAGCCTTCACGCCGGGATATTTTTTAAAATAGTTGTCGATCAATACGGCTGCCTCTGATCTGGATACATTGATGCGTTGTGACAAACCGAAAGCGGAGATGCCATAAATGATCCCAAAATTGACCGTTTTAGCCTGGTTGCGCATTTCCCGGGTCACATCAGTCGGATCCACAGCGAATACCTTGGCTGCCGTTGCGGCATGGATATCCTCGCCCGCCATAAAAGCATCAAGCATCCCCTGGTCCCCGCTCAATTCGGCAATAAGGCGCAACTCAATTTGTGAATAGTCAGCTGCGAGAATGCAGTGTTTTTCATCTGACGGAATAAACGCTTTACGTACCTCTCGACCGCGCTCTGTGCGGATGGGAATGTTCTGAAGATTTGGATTTTGCGAGCTCAACCGACCTGTAGCCGCAACAGCCTGCATATATGTCGTGTGAATCCGACCATCTTTTGGATTCACCAAGGCGGGTAGCGCATCTACATACGTGCTCTTGAGTTTCACCACCTGACGGAAATCGAGCAGCTTGCCTACGATGGGATGGTCGGCAGCGTGTTTTTGCAAGGTTTCTTCATTGGTGGCGTATTGACCTGTCTTGGTCTTTTTGGGCTTTTCAGCAATTTGCAATTCTTCAAAAAGGATAATACCCAATTGTTTTGGACTGGCGATGTTGAATTTTTTACCGGCAGCTTCGTAGATTTCTTCTTCGAGGATTTTCGTTTGGGCTTCCAGTTCTTTTGAAATTACGGCCAGCGCTTCCTGATCAAGGGCGATACCCGTGGCTTCCATTCTGGCAAGTACAGGCATCAGGGGCATTTCAACTGTTTTGAAGAGACTTTCAAGACCTGGTTGAGCTGCTATTTCCGGGGCGAATTTTTCATACAATCGAAGGGTGATGTCGGCATCTTCTCCGGCGTATACCGCCACTTCTTTGATGTCGACATCACGCATACTACCCTGATTTCTTCCTTTTTTCCCGATAAGGGATTCAATAGAAATCGGTCGATACTGGAGATAGGTTTCTGCGAGTTCGTTCATGTTGTGACGCATGTCGGGTTGTAGCAGATAGTGGGCGAGCATGGTGTCAAACATTTCTCCTTTTACTTCCAGTCCATGCCAATGCAACACCGTGATGTCATACTTCAGGTTGTGACCAATCTTCAGAATGGATTCACTTTCGAAAAATGGACGAAAATCGTCGAGAATAAATTTGGCGGCAGCTGGATTTTCAGGAATGGGAACATAATAAGCCACTCCCTGCTTCCATGAAAAAGACATACCGACCAGATTGGCCAGGTTGGCGTCTACAGACGTGGTCTCTGTATCAAAACAAACTATTTTCTGCTTCATCAAATCTTTGATGAAGGTCATCCGTTTATCGCGCGTTTCAATGAGTTTGTAGTCGGCAGTTTCCGCAGAAAATTCGCTCATATCCGTTGCCGGGGTAGGAGAGGAGGTTTCTGTTCCCACGGAAAACAGATCCATTTGCTCTCCGGAACTCGCCGCCATTTTTTCTCCCAATATGCGTTCTGCCAGGGTTCTGAATTCGAGTACAGCAAACAATTCGCGCAGGGCATCCGCATTGGGCTTTTCGTAAGCGAGCTTGTCGGGATTAAATTCCACTGGCACATCGAGGCTAATGGTCGCAAGGGATTTGGAAAGGAGGGCCTGTTCAGCAAAGGTGATCACGTTTTCCTTGAGTTTGCCTTTGAGCTTGTCGGCATTGGCGATAAGCCCTTCCACGGTATCAAAATCTTCCAGCAATTTTTTAGCGGTTTTTTCACCAATTCCGGGGATGCCGGGAATGTTATCCACTGAGTCGCCCCAAAGTCCCAGCATGTCGATTACCTGATCCGTTCTTTTGATGCCAAATCTTTCACACACTTCTTTCACACCCCACAATTCCGTCGGATTGCCCTGCCGTCCGGGTCTGATAATTTTGATGTGCCCGGTAACCAATTGTCCGAAATCCTTGTCGGGGGTTACCATGAAAACATCGTAACCCTCTTTTTCTGCCCTTTTGGCGATGGTTCCTATTACGTCGTCGGCTTCAAAACCTTCCTTTTCCAGTATAGGGATATTAAAGGCTTCCACGATTTGGCGGATGTAAGGAATCGAAATCTTGATGTCGTCGGGGGTTTCCTCGCGGTTGGCTTTGTATGCGGGAAAAACGTCATTTCGGAAAACCGGACCCGAAATGTCAAAAGCTACAGCAATATGCGTAGGGCTGTAATTTCGGATGACTTCGACCAGGGTATTGGTAAAACCGAACATCGCAGATGTGTTGAGCCCCTGCGAAGTAACGCGGGGTGCCCTGATAAAGGCGTAATAAGCGCGGTAAATCAGCGCGTAAGCATCGAGAAGGTAGAGGGTGGGACGTTGACTGCTCATGAAGAATTCTTTGGGCGTCGAAGATACGCAAAGCCCAAAGTTTCCCGCAGGTCAGACCTGTTCCGTGTGAAAAGTTGTTCCTTCCGGTGTGTCTTTCAGCGTGATTCCCAATTTTCCAAGTTCTTCACGAATCTGATCAGCCGTGTTGAAATCCCTGTTTAATTTTGCCGCTTTGCGCAATTTGATAATCAATTCCATCAATTCGGGAGTCCTGTCATCGGCCCCGGCAGCAGCTTCAGAATCAAGAGTAAACCCAAGCACCTGAAAAACCCAGTCGGTATAAAGCTTTTTAAGGGAATCGAGATCGGACTGAGACGCCTTTTCAGTTCCTGTTTTCAACAAATTGACGAGCTTAACCGCTTCGAATAATTTCGAAAGAAGGATGGGTGTATTGAAATCATCATTCATCGCGGCTTCACAGGCCGCTTGAATGCGCTGAACATCGATGGTCGAATCTTCTGCCGGCTTCAATTCAGCCAGGGTTTGAAACGATTCCATCAGTCTTTTATACCCTTTTTCGGCAGCGCGAAGTGCGTCGTTGGAAAAATCGAGGGTGCTGGCATAGTGACACTGCAACATGAAAAACCGCACAGTCATTGGCGAATACGCCTGTTCCAGAAGTTTGTGGTTTCCGGTTATCAATTCTTCCGGTGTGAACCCATTTCCCTCCGATTTGGCCATTTTTCGACCTTGAACGGTGAGCATGTTACCGTGCATCCATATCCGTGGTCCGCTTTTGCCACTAGAGCCGACGTTTTGAGCAATCTCACATTCGTGGTGCGGAAATTTCAGATCCATTCCCCCTCCGTGAATGTCAAATTCTTCGCCCAAATATTTCGTACTCATGGCGGAACATTCGAGGTGCCAGCCCGGGAAACCCAGTCCCCAGGGAGATGACCAATACATGAGGTGACCTTTTTCGGCTTTTTTCCAAATGGCAAAATCTATCGGATCGCGTTTTTCGTCCTGTCCATCCAGCACGCGGGTGTTGGATAAAAGTTCGTCGATGTTTCTTCCCGAAAGAGCACCGTAATCGTGTTTGCTGCTGTATTTGCGCACATCGAAATAGACTGATCCATTCACTTCATAAGCCAGTCCACAGGAAAGAATGCGTTGAACCATTTCGATTTGTTCGATGATGTGACCGGATGCTGTGGGCTCAATCGATGGAGGCAGGATGTTGAATAACCGCATCACTTCATGAAATCCAACCGTATATTTTTGAACCACTTCCATCGGCTCAAGCGCTTCCAGTCTGGCTTTTTGGCAATTTTATCCTCACCTTCATCAGCGTCATCCACGAGGTGACCTACGTCTGTGATATTTCGCACATAACGCACCTTATATCCCAGATATGAAAGGTAACGGAATACAATATCGAACGACAGGAATGAGCGCACATTTCCCAGATGCACATCGCTGTATACAGTTGGTCCGCATACGTACAAACCCACGTGAGGCGGGCTGATCGGTTTGAAAATTTCTTTTTGCCGGCTGAGGCTGTTGTAAATTTTTAGTTGGCTCTCCATCCAGATTGAATCGGTATTAACCGGCAAATTTAATTATTTGTTGGAGTCGTCTATGATTCCATAACCGATGAAGCGGCCTTCTTTGAAAACCTCGACTTTGCGAAGCAGACCGTTTTCATCATACCGGTGCCATTTGCCATTCCACAAGCGGCCTTCTTTGAATTCGCCCACCTGGGTAATTTGTTGGTTGCGGTTGTAAAGCGTATTAAAACCGGTTTGCCTGAATTCCTCGAGATTTGGCTTGTCCGTTTTGTTGGGAATGGTTTCCTGTTTGGGCAATTCTGGCACTTTCGCTGTAATGTTGCCGGGGTTTTTGGTTTTAAAGGTTTTCACACTTCCTTCCTCCACTTCCCCGTTTACCAGACGTTTCTCTTCTTTCGGGTCGCCGTTGGGATAGTAAACTTTCATCATTCCATTGGCCACACCTTCTTCTATCTCAACCGTCATAAGAATTTTTCCATTCTCATAATAATAGGATTGGAGACCTTCCCTTTTACCATTTGGAGTAAAAACAAAATCCTGAGCCAGTTTGCCATTTTCGTGGAAACGTTTAAAACTCCCAACATTTTTATTTCCCTGCCAGTCTCCCGATTCTTCGAGTTTTCCATCGGTGTAGTACACTTTGTATTCACCACGGGGATGGTTGTTCAGATAGTTTATCTCACTTTTAATGACTCCGGTTGGATAGTACTTTTTCCAGACGCCGTGCCGCTTATTGTCCTCATACGATCCTTCTTCCACGATCTGCGACTTTTTGTAATCAGCCTCATCTCCCATGGCACCGGTAATACGCCAGAATCCCTGTCGCAAACCTTTTTCATCGGTAAAATTTTCGGCATCGATCGCACTGCCATCCTGAGCTGAAAGATCAGCTCCGAATAGGGAAAACAGAATAAACAAAAAAAAGAAATTGGATGTTCTCAGGGGAAACATTCTCAAAATTTATAGTCGGCTTACGCCAAAAGTAAAGAAAAGGTTTTGGCTTCAGGCCACGATTTCACGCAGATTTAGCAACATATCCTCCACCATCGCCGCGGTGTTAAAATCTGGTTTCCAACCCCAATCTGCGCGGGCTACGCTGTCGTCCAGACTACCAGGCCAACTATGTGCTATTTGGTCTCTGTAATCTGGCGTATAGGTGATGGAAAATTCAGGAATGTGTTTTTGGATTTCGTTTGCCAATTGGGCTGGCGTGAAGGAGTCTCCAGCGATATTATAACTCGTTCGAAGTTTGATGTTTTCATTGGGAGCCGCCATGATTTCAAGTACCGCCTTGAGGGCATCATCCATGTACATCATGGGCAGCTCAGCGTCGGCGCTGAGAAAACAATCATAGGATTGATGTTTAAGCGCCTCGTGAAATATGTGAACTGCGTAATCTGTTGTGCCACCACCCGGAGCGCTTTTGTGGCCGATGATTCCGGGAAACCGGACACTGCGGATATCGATGCCATATCGTTTGTGGTAATACTCACACCAGCTTTCTCCCGCTACTTTCGTGATGCCGTAGACCGTGGTCGGCTCCATAATGGTGCGTTGCGGGGTCATCTTCTTCGGGGTATTCGGACCAAAAACCGCGATGGAGCTAGGCCAGAACATGCGTTTGATGTGTCCCTCCCGGGCAAGGTCGAGGACATTGGACAGCCCGGTCATATTCAATTCCCAACCCAGCGCTGGATTTTTTTCCGCTGTAGCGGAAAGCAGCGCTGCGAGGTGATACACTTCGGTGGTTTTATTTTTTATCACGACATCTCCGAGACGACGCGCGTCCAGAACATCGATTTTCTCATAAGGGCCGTTCGACAATTCGCCGCTTACACTTTCGTGAATGTCGGATGCTATTACCTGATCATTGCCATGGGTTTTGCGTAGGGCGAGTACGAGTTCCGTACCGATTTGTCCTGATGCGCCTATAACGAGAATTTTATTTGACATGAAATTGTGCTGGTTTTAAGCCTGCAAATTTACGTAAATCAAAGGTGCAGTGAAGGCGGCTTTGTATTTCATTTTTTTGTTGCCGAATTATATCAAATCAAGCTTTTTTGAATTGGTATATTTGTCATACAACTTAGATTTCACAACATGCCTATCTACCATCAACTCGGAAAAATACCCCATAAACGCCATACGGTTTTCAAAAAATCTGACGGAAGTCTGCACTACGAGCAGCTTTTTGGCACGGAAGGATTTAGCGGAATGTCGTCTCTGCTCTACCAGTTACACCGCCCTACGCAGGTGAAGAACATGGGAGAACCGTTGAATGTGGCGCCTGATATTGCTGTTGACCGAAACATGAAATCACATCGCCTCCACGGATTTAATATCAAGCCGGCAGACGATTATCTCGAGAGTCGGGTACCGGTGCTGGTGAATAATGATTGTTATATTGAACTGGCAGCACCGCGCAAATCCATGACCGGTTATTTTTACAAAAATGTGGATGCCGACGAGGTGATATTTATTCACAAGGGCGAGGGTGTCCTGAAGACGCTGATGGGCGATCTCACCTTTAGTTACGGCGATTACCTGGTGGTGCCCCGCGGGATGATTTACCAGATACATTTCAATTCTGAAGACAACAGGCTTTTTATAGTTCAGTCTTTCAGCCCGATTTATACGCCGAAGCGGTACCGGAATTATTTCGGCCAATTGCTGGAACACGCGCCTTTTTGCGAACGCGACATTCGCCGGCCTGCTTTTCGCGAAGCTATCGACGAAACGGGTGATTTTCTGATAAAGATCAAAAAGCAGGATCAATTGCATCCGTATACCTATGCCACGCATCCATTTGATGTGGTGGGTTGGGATGGGTACAATTATCCATATGCTTTTTCCATCCACGATTTTGAACCCATTACCGGAAGGATACACCAACCACCGCCCGTGCATCAGACTTTTGAAGCCGCAGGATTTGTGATCTGTTCGTTCTGTCCGCGACTCTACGATTACCATCCGGAATCTATTCCTGCCCCATACAATCACAGCAACATCGATTCCGATGAGGTGCTTTATTACGTGGATGGTGATTTCATGAGCCGCAACGATATCGGTCCCGGCCACATCTCACTTCACCCTGCCGGTATACCGCATGGTCCGCACCCCGGAGCCACAGAGCGCAGCATTGGCAAAACAGAAACCGATGAACTTGCAGTGATGGTCGATACTTTCAAGCCATTGAAGCTGACGAAACAGGGATTGGAATTGAGTGACGGGAAGTATTGGGGGAGTTGGATTTAGGATTGTATTAAGTACCAGGTATTAAGTATTAAGATGAGCATGCCTGAATAACACTGACCAAATAGTGACTGATCATTTTTTGATTTATCGTGTACCATTTGATGAAGTAGTTTCCAGATGGGATGCGCGATTTGATCGAAGGACTGCCGTAAGCGGCGATGATATTTCATTTGGGTTTGAGCCTTCTGTCCCCCTGGCTTTTTATGGAGGCCACACATATTCGACACGCATTATCATTTCGGTTTACAAAGAATTACCGTACACAAAAATCAGGATTTATATGTCTGAGTGGAAGCTCCTTGGGGTTCTTGCTCTTGGAGTATTTCTTGCTTCAATGGTCTTCTATGCGGTTTTTTCTTTGTGGTATATGCCATTTTTAATGGTTTCATCCACAACGATTTATTTTATATACATCCGCCTTCATTACAGAAATAAACTTGATAAATTTACTGCGGATTTGAGAAGTAAACTTATTGCCTGATTTGATCAGGATCACCCCGGAAGCTTAATTGAACCTTAGTATGACCGGGACATGATAGGGACATGACAGGGTCATGACCAGAGAAAGTCCTCGTTGAATTGTCAGGACCTGCCTTCCTGCATATCTTGTTTTAAAGAGTCTGCGGGGTGATCAATTGCCGAAACGCACTAATGCAAAATTCCGCAGAAAACCTTTTCTGCGGAATTAGAGAATTGATCACTATAAAGTAAATTATATTCAGTCGGCTAAAATTCGATTAGTCGGTTGGGAATAATACGATAGAAAAAACGCCATTTTCAAGTGTGATGTTTTCTGCCGGATTTTCAGGATTATAAACTGTACAGGAGAAATTTCCATTTACTCTCACAGAAACCTGCGTTCCAAAAATGTCGGTGGTTGTAATGGGCGTAACTTCTGTTACCTCAAACGTGCTTCCTGTTTGACTTCCTGACTCGGAGGTGAAGTGGTCTGAACCAGGCTCTGCATAATATACGACGATACCCTGATTATTGCCATTTCCGTATGTAAATTCTCCTGTTTCGAATAAGGTTGCAAATACTTCAGTGGCATTACATTCCGAAGTGACGTAATGATTATCAAAGGAAATTGTCGCCTGATGATTGGTTGAGGAAGCCTGAAAACTGGAGAGACCACCACCGAAAGAATATATACAATAATCTTCCCCAAACAGTCCACCATTACTAATGCTGTATTGGTAAGTGGTTCCTTCCTGAAGCGTGGTTTGACTTCCATCGGCTGTAACGCTGATATAATTCCCTGTCAAAGGTGGGTTTGGATTGTTTCCGGAATTGTTGTCATCATCACCATTACATGCGAAGAGCGCAAACGCCAGGATCGAAAAAAGAATTCTTTTCATCGTTTTTATTTTTTTGGCGAATATATGAATAGAATTCATTTGATCAAATTTTGAATTTAACTCGTCGTAGTTATTAAAATAGCCTCTCACTAAATATTCTAGCGGAATTCTATTTCTGCGCTATTTGACTCATCCTATGCGTTCTAAGTTTCTATTTTGAGAACACAATATTAGATTTAACAATCCTGGTCATACCTTAAGATTCAATCAACTTCCTTAAACCGATTATCCCCACACATTCGAACAATCTTCGGTTGAAAGGTGCCCACAATTTCAATCAGGTCTTTCTGGGCGGCCATTACCTGAACGATGTCTTTGTAAGCCATAGGGGCTTCATCCAGGCCTGAGCCGATCACTTCCACACCTGCATTCTGAATATAGGCCGTTACTTCTTTCTGATTGAAAGTATTTTTGGCTTTGGTGCGTGACATGGTACGTCCGGCACCGTGGGCTGCTGAGCTCAGTGAAAGCGGGTCGCCTTTACCACGGACGATATACCCAGGCGCAGTCATGGAACCAGGAATCACTCCCAGCACACCTTTACCGGCAGGTGTTGCTCCTTTGCGGTGTACAATGTATTCCCGTCCGTCTGGCCCCAATTCTTTCCATGCAAAGTTGTGGTGGTTTTCTACCATGGCAAGCGGAGTAGTGCGCAATCCTACGGCCATACGCTCATGAATCTGATGATGGCACGCAGATGCATAGTCGCCGGCGAGATTCATAGCCAGCCAGTATTCCTGCCCTGCACTGCTGTCCAGGTCGAGCCAGGCAAGGTGCCGGGCTTCGTCAGGCAGCTTGCATTGTTCCATGGCTACTTTGGTGTATTTCGAAGCTATGGTAGCACCTAGACCGCGCGATCCGGAATGTGACAAGAGCGCCAGATAAGATCCCGGAGCAAGATTGAATTCATTTTCCGGGTCTGTCAGATCCACAATACCCCATTCCACGAAGTGGTTTCCACCGCCTGAAGAGCCGAGTTGCGCTGCTGCTTTCGATTTGAGCGGAGTCAGCATACCAATTTCGTCAAAGAGCGGATTGGCGAGTATTTCGTGATCCTTGCGGTATTTTGGAGCAAAGTCTTCACGTCCAAACTTTGCATTGTGCACGAGCATCCGTTTGAGATCGTTTTTGCGCGTTTCCAGTTCGCTAATCGGTAATTCAAAAATGGACAAACACATGCGACATCCGATATCCACCCCAACTGCGTATGGAATAACCGCGTTCTCCGTGGCCAATACGCCGCCGATTGGAAGTCCGTAACCCTGATGGGCATCGGGCATCAACGCCCCGGCGCGCGCTACGGGCAGGCGCATGGCCGTGTCAATTTGCTTCAGGGCTCCTTCTTCAATCCATTCCGGACCATAGATTTTGTATGGCAACGGCGTATTGCGAATGGGTTTTATAACTGATTTTTTAGGTAGCAATGCTTCCGCAACGGTTCCAAAGAAAGGGTGTTCTTCGTAGTGTATTGGATTGTCTAATACGGCTTTCAGCTCACTTTCGATAACCTTTTTTTCTGCTGTTGCAAAATGGGTATCGATTGTTTGCAGGGCTGCGCCGATGGCTTCTCCTTCGGGATAGCCGAGTGCCAGTAATTCTGCTCCAGTAATTTTTGTTTTCATGTTTTGTAAAATTAATTCCTTTTAATGGGGATGTGCCCTGTTGCACACCCCCGGCCTGTATTTATTTACCTGTTGAAAAAACGCTTTTCAATTGCTCCAGCACCTGTCCGTTGCCAGACACTGTGATTTCGCCAATTTTTTCAGCGATTTTTTCCACGTATTCCATCTCTTTCAACTTGAAAAGCATCTCGTTTTCTTCCATAAGTTTTGCAGTATTCAGCAAACTTCTGGTTGAAGCAGATTCTTCCCTTCGGTTGATCACATTGGCCTGCGCTTGTTTTTGAGCGACAAGGACCTGGTTCATGATCTCTTTCATTTCACCTGGCAAAATGATGTCTCGTACACCGCAGTCTTTGATTTCCACGCCGAGTTTGGCAGCCTTTTCTTTCAGTTCCCTCATGACGAATTCGGCGATAGACTCTTTGTTTTCAAGTAATTCGTCGAGTGTGAGGGTCCCGATGTATGCCCTGAGCGCAAATTGCATAAGGATATACAGTTGCTTTTCATACTCTTTGTTTTCAATCAACGCTTTTTCAATGTTCACCACTTTATATTGGCTGAAAAAGTTGATACGCAGTGCCGCTTTGTCTTTGGTAAGAATTTCCTGACCGGACACTTCCATTTGAAGTTGTCGCAGGTCGGTTTTTGCCACAGAAACCTCTCTCGTTGATTTCCAGAAATAGTAAGTACCCGGGTTAAGGATTCTTTCCATTTTATTGTCAATGAAGAGTACTGCTTTCTCAAAGTTGCCTACGTTGCACACCTGAACGAAAGGGATTAATTCTTTTCGTTTTAAAGTCGACAGATCAATACCAGTCTCAATTTCAACATTTTCAGTATTTACCACACGGAACACAACTTTGGTCAGACTTTTCCAGAAAGCGTATCGTCCCGGAGTCAGCACTGTTTGGAAATTCCCTGCCTCGTATTGCAAGGCAATTTCTCCATCCTTTACTTCCACAACGTTGAGCATTTCCTTAAGCTTTTCATCGCGTAAAAGGATGTCAAGGCTGATGGGTGGCTGGAAGGCTACGCTATCAAAATAAATGAGTATGGTGCTGAATGGATTTACCCAGTATTTACCGGCGGGCAAAACGCGTTTGTAGTCTCCATTTCTGAATTCCAATCCTATTTTTCCTGCATTGATTCTGATCCTTTTCATGGGATTATGTATTTGTTGTTTGTATTTAATTTCAATAAAAGTGGTCGAAACCAAGTCATCCCTCCAGGGCGGAAACCTGCTTGTTTTTTCTTCTCCTGATTTGATTTCAGCCGGTGGATCATGCTTTTGTTTCCTGTTTCCGCTTCCGAAATGTAGGAGCATCGACAATGACTTCAGCAAAACTGACCGACTGAAAACAAAGCGGGTATCCGAAGACGCTTGGCCTGTTTCAAAGCCTTTTTGAGACTGTCCATATTTGCCGAAGCAATCATTAACCGACCCGGTTTCTTCCACTTTCAAAAGGTGAAGGTTTTTAAAGAAGCCAACACTTCCCGATGGGATATTAACCCATCATCTGTTCTTCCACTGAACTACATCGAACTTGTCGATGGCGGGATTCGAACCCGCGTTTGATTTGTTACTCTACCAACTGAGTTATCCCCCGAAAGGGAGAGGGAATCGAACCCCCGACGGACAAATGGAGCAAAAACAACTTCAGATTGGGCAGCATACCGAATCCGGCACTGCGGGGCTATACAGAAACCCTCACCCGGTCCCTCCCTTTCGTTTTTTTGCGCGCTTCCTGATAAGGAAGATTTTTCGTGCTGATTTAGCCAACACAATATTTTTTCAATTCTAAAAGTGAATTTCATATTTCAAGGTTGTCGATCTCACCTCGTTTGGCATGAGAGAAACAAGAACGTTTCCCCGATCGACACGTCAAAGGTTTTCATGAAGTGCGCAGTCTTTTTGCGCACCTGAATTTTTTTTCTGTTTTTTGAAAAAATATTTTGGATGCCGGTAAACAGAAATGCCCTTGTGCGGTATAAAACCATCGATAATTGTCTCAGAAACAGGTATCGGAAGTGGACTTTGGAAAAATTGATCGATGCATGTTCTGATGCGTTGTATGAGTATGAGGGTATAGATAAAGGCGTGAGCAGGCGTACCATCCAAATGGATATCCAGATGATGCGCAGTGAAAAGCTTGGATACAACGCGCCGATTGTAATCTCTGAAAAGAAATACTACACGTACGAAGACCCGGAATATTCCATCACCAACATTCCGCTGACGGGTCACGATCTCGAAAAATTGACGGAAGTGACGCAGATTTTACGTCAATTCAAAGGATTTACACACTTCGGAGAGCTCAGTGGAATGGTGCAGAAGCTGGAAGACAAAATACACGTGTCTAAAACCAAAGGACGGCCGGTAATCGATCTGGAAAAAAATGAAAACTTAAAAGGCCTTGAATTGATCGACCCAATATTTCAGGCGATTACCAAGCAGAAATGTCTGGAGTTTACCTACAAGTCTTTCAAGGCACGCAATCCCGAAACCTTTATTTTTCATCCGGCACTGCTTAAGGAATACCGCAATCGATGGTTCATTTTGGGTAAGAAAAATGCGGACCTGCCCTTTATGCTTTTGGCCCTGGACCGGATTGAAAAACTCGCAGAATGCAGTACGCCTTCTATTGTATTTAATGAAAATGTACTAAACGGCTATTTTAAGAACGTAGTGGGTGTGAGCGTCAGTGAAGGTTTGCTGCCGCAAAAAGTGCTTCTGTTTGTTGATCACAGCAATGCACCTTATGTTTTGACCAAACCGATTCACCACAGTCAGCAATTGTTGGAACGGAATGATCAGGGAGTCCTGATCTCGTTGTATGTCCAACTCAATTTTGAACTGGACAGAGAAATATTGGGATTTGGAGACCGTGTAAAGGTGGTATCGCCACCCCGATTGCGCACCCGGATTCGGGAGATTCTAAAGAATGCCGGTGATATTTATGACACCGAACTGAACCAAAATACCCTGAAAAGCCTTTCGGGACAACTTGACTCAAAAGGTTCGGTGATATTAAACAGGGTGTATACTGAGCGGGAGGTAAACAGGATGGGAAGAATTCTTCAGCGATACAGCAATGGACAGACCGAAAAGGCTTCCGACACGCAGTCTGTGCGCAATGTGCTTCGCGAAATTCCGGAACTGAGAGACTATCTTATCAACCCCAATATCAAAGCGATTCTCAAAAATATCAACCCGGATTTATTCCTGACCAAATCCATTTTCTTCAACAAGAGTCAGGATGCGAACTGGTATGTTACATGGCATCAGGATGCTTCAATCACAGTAAAGCATAAAAAATCTGTGGAGGGATATTCAGGCTGGAAGCAAAAAGGAGATTTGTTTGGTGTCAGACCCCCTGAACAAGTTTTGAAATCCACCTATACAATGCGTGTTCATCTCGATGATACAACTTCCGAAAATGGAGCACTCAAAGTTCTTTTAGGGTCACAGAATAAAATATTCGATCCGGTTGATTTGTCAACGGTTACTGAAAACAGTATAGCCCATATGTGTGAAGTCAATGGTGGCGGTATTCACCTGATGAAGCCGCTTCTGCTCCACGCATCATCAAAATCGAAGTCCAAAGGCCGCCGAAGGGTGATTCATTTGGAATTTAATTCACGGGAGCTCGATAGAGGACTGGAATGGGGTGAGAGGATGGAGATTTCTTAAACAGTTAAACCGTCGAATATAAAGCTTGCATTCACGATCAGATATTGATTTCTGCTTCTTGCCCCGATGCTTAAAAAGAAACTTAAACTGTCCGCAAAAGGCCAAACAAACCCTTCGTCAATTCATTTCAACCTTTCGTTTTTCAAGCAGTGTTTAAGAAAAAAAAGCACTTACATTTTATGGAAATTTCAGATAACCAACATCCCTTTTGCGATGAGATTTCTGATGGCCATTTCCTTTTGCTGGTTGACTTCCGGACTTTTTGGGCAGGGTAACTTGCCATATGAAGGCACACTGAAAGATGCTGTTACGGGTCTGCCCATTTACAAAGCCCATCTCACCTGCGGCTCTAAAACATTTGTAACGGATCGCGAGGGGCGGTTTTATCTGCGATGCGGCCATAAAGACACATTGGCAATTACACATATCGGATACGAAAACGTGATCATATCTCCTGATCAGGCTGCATCAGGCTCGCTCCATTTGGTGATGTTTCCTGGAAGCAACCAATTGCCGGAAGTTGAAATTTCGGATAAACCTGTTGGCGTTTATACCCCACCCAGCGTGCACGTCTTTGATTTCGACTTTAAGGGCGATACGCTCATTGTGCTCACTTACGAAAAATGGAAAATGGTGCGTCGCCAGGAAGATGCCAGCATCCCATTATACACCGGTTGCCATCTGGAACTGGTCGACCCTGCCGGAAAAGTCATTGGCCGAAAGGTACTGCCCGATTTTATTTCTAAACTCTATCGCGACCCACTGGGTCAGTTATTCCTGATCGGAAAAGACGGCTGCATGCACATCCGTTTTCACGAAAATGAAGTAAGTCTGGTGCCAGTGGAAGATAAGATGTTCAAAGACAAAATTCAACCATTAAATGCGCACTCATCCACGCATTGGTTTTTTGACAATTACACACGCGACTTTCCGGAATTTGCTCATTTTGCGCAAGCGAAAAATGCAGACACCGAGACAGCAATCAGAACCATCCGGGACGATTTTACCATGGAGCTCTTTCGCGCCGAATACAAGTACATGTCGGGGTACGATAAGCTGCGGGCCATACGTCTGGAAAAGCAAACGGGAATTGACAAGGAGATTTTCGGAGCATATATGATGGGTTTCCAAAACAGCCTGTTCTATCAACCGCTGTATGCCCCGGCATTTTTCCACACTGAAAACTTATTGATTTTCGATCACCACAACGACTGCCTTTTTGTTCATGATTCTGAGGGAAAAGCGCAGGATTCAATAACGACTTCTTATCATCATACCCGCGACAAGAAATTTGCAAATGAAATTCTTCAGGATAGAATCGATCTGACATATTATGCTGTGTACCGCAAAAGTGGCAGAAACTTTTTGCGACAGGTTAATCTGACTGATGGTACGGCGGGCGAACAAATCACTTTGTATCATCCCTATCCGGAGAAATTAAAAGTAGTGAATGGAAGTGTATACTATATCTACCGCCCGGTGAACAGTTTACAAACAAGGCATTTGTATCGCGAAGAAATTGGTGAGAAAGTTGAATCTTTGAGCTCTCAGTTGAACGACTGATAAGTTGTGAGAACTGGTTTAGTGTCAGCAACTCGCGCAAAACATTCAATTTACAAACCATGCGATTTTATATTCCTGCTTCACTCATTCTCCTGTTGTTCTTGTCTGTTTCAACCAGGCCGTCATATGCCCAAACCGATTCTACCTCCCAATACCTGATGGCGAGTGTGGGCATGAATTTAAACAGTTATCATTCACTTGGTGCGCGATTGTATTTCGATTACAGCAAAGACTTTGCAAAAAACTGGCTTTGGGGTGTGAGTTTTGAGCTTTCCCGACACATGAATTCAAGTTTTACAGCGCCGGAATATGCCCCCACCTTGCACGTGGGCCACAATATCCTCAGCGGAAACATTTTTCGAAAGTTAAACCTTCCCAATAGCCGGGTGTATTGGCGGATTGGTGCGGGGCTGGGTTTGGTCCATGCATACTGGGATGAGAGCGATCGCTTTGGGCCGGCCGTGAATATTTCCGCCGGAATGCACATTCCTGTGAGCCGGAATGTGTGGATTACGACATCTGCCTTGCCTTACTTATTGGCAACCAACAGACTTACTTATTCACCCTTGCGCATCGATGGGTTTAAAGATTTTATCTCAGGAAGTATCCTGAATCTTGGATTTCAGGCGCGCCTTTGAGACTGGAGGTCATCTAATTCACCAAATTAAATAGAATATAAGCTTTATTCAAAAAGTTCCGGATGCGTAAATCCATAAATTAACATTCCCACTATAACGATCATGGACAATGTAATCGTGACGAGCATACGAATGGCAAATGCCTTTAAAATTCGTCTAAAAATTGAACCTTTCCGATCATAAGTAGTGTATGCGTAAGCGAAGTAAACAAAGTTGAGCATGAAGGCAAATATTCCGAAGAAAATATAATCATTAAAACGAATGGTTATCACCTGGCCTATATTGAGCAGGTAAATAAACCCATCAGTATAAAATGCGAATACCAGGTGCTCTACGATATTGTGTTTCATATAGCGGTTGAAAAGCCAGATGAAAAATCCGGACAGAAAAACGGTGAAGAAACTCAGCGCCTTAAAGGAATAAGCAAACATTTCGGCAATCTGCACAGTAAATCTTACCTGCTTTTCTGAAGCTTTTTCATTTAAATTGATATCAAAACCACTTCTGGTGACGAGATCAGAGAGTTCCAAATTAAAAACCTTGAATGACAAGAGATAAACAGTAAGCATTATGAAGAAAAAGCCCACCG
>JBGTLS010000225.1:0-4182 GCA_041744015.1 Cryomorpha sp.
CGATCACCTCGTAGCCCTGCTCTTTGAGCAAATACGCCACCACACTCGAATCCACACCACCTGAGAGTCCTACTACTACGCGTTTCATTTCCATATTTTCGCCTGGCAAAGATACGCGATCATTCTCAAAATCTGATCGACGGTATCTATGTCAGGTGTTGACCTTACGGAAAAAAATTCAGGCTTTGTAACAAGTGTCCCTATGAGTCGTCTGCAACATGAACATTAAACATACTAAACCATGAAAACGATCATTTTTACCGCCATCGCACTCACAATTGCCGCAACACAAGTGACCGTGCAAGCCCAGGACAACGCCATTTCCAAATTCTTTGGCGAATACGAACAACGCGAGGACGTAACCCAAATCAGCCTTACCGGAAAAGCATTCGATCTGGCAAGCAAATTTGAAGCGTCGTCAGATGAAATGAAAGACATCCAAAAATTCGCATCGCAAGTGAAGTCTCTGCGCATCATTGTGGACGACAAAGATCCTGCAGGTCGGGAAACGGCGGCTCGCGCCAAAAGAACAGTTTCAACCGGTTTTGAAGATCTGGTCACCGTGTCCGAAAAGAATACCCTGATGAATATGATGGTGAAGGAAGCCAATGGCATCGTGAGCGAACTGCTCATCATCGTGGGCACGGAAAGTGAATTTATCATTGTAGACCTGATTGGCGCCATCAAACTCAGCGATATCGGCGAACTCACCAAACAGGTGTCGGCGGTGGGAAAAAATATTTTTTCGGATGTGTCATACAATCCCGAAAACATGAAGGTGTATCCGAATCCCGTAGCGGCAGGTAATCCGGTATCTATTCGCCTTCCGGAGGATATGATCGGGGCAGATGTGCGTATATTTGATGCGTCCGGACGGGAAGTGGAAGCTTACCGCGCCACCGCCGCCGAAAAGAAATTTGACACCGTGCGTTTAAACAAAGGTGTATATGTATTAAAAGCCATTAAAGGCGAGACAGAGATGTCGCAAAAAATCATCATTCAGTAACCAATAAGCTGGCCCCGCAAACTGATGCAGCAACAGGAATTTTCGGAAACGATCATGGTGTTCAGACACAAGATGTATCGGTTTGCGCTCGGCTATCTCAAAGATGATGAAGACGCCAAAGACGTGGTACAGGATGTGCTTATAAAACTTTGGGAAACCCGATCGGAATTGAAAGAAAAACAAAACATTGAAGCCTGGTGTATGTCGCTGACGCGAAATAAAGCCTTAGACAGAATTAAACAAGTGGGAAGGAAACGAAAATCGGATTTGGACGAAGTACACCCTGAGGTATTTGCCCATTCTTTTTCGCCACTGCGGGTGGTATCCGATCAGGAATCGCATGAGCACATCACACGGTTTGCGGCTGGCCTTCCTGAAAAACAACAGGCCACCTTTCAGCTCCGCGACATGGAAGGATACAGTTACCTGGAAATAGGTGAAATGCTCAATATAGATATCAATCAGGTGAAGGTGAATATATTCAGGGCCCGAAAGGCCATCAGAGAAAATCTGGAAAAACTTTACAGCTATGGAGAATAGAGAATTGCAGCGATTAGAAATGAAATACTGGGCAGGGGAGACCACCCTTCCGGAAGAAGAAGTACTTCAGCGGGAAGCACGGGCCGGGTCTCATGCGCTCAGTGCCGATTACAAAAGACTGGTCGGTCATGCCGATGAGAGCCGTCAAATAGAATTGGATCCCGGATTTGAGGATGCATTCTGGGCGCGTGTTGATTCCAGCGAACCTTCGATCAAACGGATTTTTACCACGGCGCATTTCATCCGTTATGCAGCGGTGGGGATCATACTTGTGGGTCTTGGCCTCGGCATGTGGGATATTTTCTCTGGTGATCAGTTGCAGGAGGGACAACTGATCACAGCCGTCGATGATACCTATGACAGTCCCGAACAAGCTTTTGAAGAAGCCAAAAAAGCCCTGATGTTTGCCTCTCAAAAACTCAACAAAGGCGTAGAGCCTGTCGAAGAAATAAAGCGATTTCACACCACTAAAATGAGCATCACCGGCCAGCCGGCTGACAATAATTAATCAGAAAATTATGAAAACACGAAATAAAATCATTCTCATTGTCCTGATGTTTTCTGCGCAAGGTCTTGTGGCCCAGGATGCCATAGAGAAATACTTCAGCGCTTATGCCAGCGATCCATCTTTTACTTCGATCGTGATTTCGAGCAAAATGTTTGAGCTTTTCGCCAAAATGGATACCTCTGATCCCGAAAACAAAAAGGTGAAAGAAGCCATTGGGGGCCTGAAAGGTATTCGAATCCTCTCATCTGAGCAGGGCCAGGGTACACCTGTGAAAAATGTGAATCAGGCCATTGGAAAAATAGGCAAGGAATTCGAATTGTTGATGAGTATCGACGAAAGCAATGAAAAAGTGCGATTTTATATCCGCGAAGAGGGTGATAAAATAAATGAATTGCTTATGATTGTGACGGGAAAAGAAGAACTTTTTCTGATGAGCCTTACGGGAAATATCGATCTGTCGAAAATGTCAAGTTTGTCGAAAAACATGAACATCGGCGGGATGAATTATCTCCAAAATCTCGATAAAAATGACAAGACCAAATAGGATTTTATTCCTTTTTGTGGCGATGCTCGCCGGGCTTACGGCCTGTGATCGGCCTTTTGCACCAAGCGAAACGTTGGATGACTATATCGAAGATGAAGGCAATAAGGTTGGCACATATTACTTCTATCCCAGCACCGTTCGGATGCTGGGATCCATCCTTTCAGGGGCGGGGATTACATCGCTGAACGAAATCCGTCAGGGGCGTTTATTGGTTTTTTCAGAAGATGAAGAACTTTCAAAGATCAGCGTGGACTTTCCCGAATTAAAAAAACAGGCAGAATCCGAAGGATTTGAATTGCTTCTCAGCGTGAAACGCGAAGGGACCAAAATAGACGCGTATATGAACAACAGGGAAATCCCTACTTATTTGCTGTTTTTTGAAGAATCGACGAATCCTTTCATTGTTGAAGTGATCGGGAATCTTTCGATGAACAGCATCAGCGAACTTTCATCACTCGATCTCAATAAAGCCAATGATATTTTTGATCTTTTGCCCAGGCAAAAAGAGGAAGCCGTGGATTCTCTGAGTAACGATAAGACCATAACGCCTTCCGATACCACCGAAAACAGCATCAACGTGAACATTTCTTTCGAATGAGTGCACCCGTATTAGAAGTCACCGGACTCAGCAAGAAGTTTGGAAAAATCCGGGCCGTGGATGGTCTCGATCTCACAGTGGAGAAAGGTTGTGTTTTTGGCATTCTCGGCCCGAATGGGAGCGGAAAAACCACCACCCTGGGTATGCTGCTCGGCGTCATAAATCCGACGGCCGGATCGTTCAACTGGTTTGGGCGGGGCAGCGATCATCAGGTGCGCAAAAAGATTGGGGCCATCCTCGAAACTCCGTGTTTCTACCCGAATTTATCAGCTGAACAAAACCTCCGTGTAGTCGCAAAGATCAAAGAAGTTGATACAGCTGTAATTGATCCCATTCTCGATCGGGTTGGCCTCCTGCAGCGGAAATCCGACCGGTTTCAAACCTATTCCCTCGGTATGAAACAGCGACTGGCAATTGCATCTGCACTGATGTCCAATCCTGAGGTTATCATCCTTGACGAACCCACCAATGGACTCGATCCGCAGGGCATTGCCGAAATCCGTGAACTCATCATCGGACTGGGTAATGACGGGCATACCATTTTGCTGGCAAGTCACCTCCTCGATGAAGTGCAGCGCATCTGTACCGATTTTGCTGTGCTGCGTCTGGGCAAAAAAATCTATCAGGGATCGGTGGACGATCTGCTCCGCGATAAATCAAAAGTGCAACTATCCAGTGCTGATCCGGAAAAACTGGAACTGGTGCTGGCCGCCAGTCCTTTTGTGGCTTCCTTCCGGAAAGAAGGAACCACGTTAAATGCGGTTTTGCATGAAAACATGGATATTACCTCATTTCACAAAAGTCTGATCGATCAGGGCATCACGCTCAGCATGCTCAATCAGACCCGCAACACCCTGGAACAAAAATTTCTCGAAATCCTCAAGTCCGAAAACAATGGTTAGACTCATCCGGCTGGAATTTTTAAAACTCCGGCACAACAAAGCCATGTGGGTTTTATTGGGACTTTATCTCGTGGCCATTGTCGG
>JBGTLS010000226.1:0-3866 GCA_041744015.1 Cryomorpha sp.
CGCGCCGACGCTTCCTGCAGCAATTGGGCATGGGTTGCGGCTCTCTCGCCCTGGCCACGCTATTGCACGAGGAAGGCTTGCTCGCCGCTCCCGCGCAGCCGCAGCCGATGAACGCACGCGGACCGCACTTTCCCGCGCGGGCTCGCTCGGTCATCTGGCTGTTCCAGACGGGCGGCCCCTCGCAGGTGGACACCTTCGATTACAAGCCGGAACTGCAGCGCCGCGACGGCCAGACACTCGCCGGCGCCGATCCGAGCACCGGTTTTTTCACCACCAGCCGGATTTAAATTTTGAAAATCCCGACGTACAGCAGGAAGTATTCAATGTATTGGATTACTGGTGTGAAATGGGGGTGGATGGATTTCGGCTGGATGCCGTTCCCTATCTGTTTGAGCGCGACGGAACAAACTGTGAAAACCTCCCGGAGACCCATGTATTCCTAAAAAAATTGCGAGCCCATGTGGATGAAAAATATCCCGGCACATTGCTATTGGCAGAAGCAAATATGTGGCCGGAAGATTCGGCCGCTTATTTTGGTGATGGCGATGAATGCCAGATGAATTATCATTTTCCCGTCATGCCACGGATGTTTATGGCTTTGCGAATGGAAGATAAATATCCCATTACTGATATTTTTGATCAGACGCCCGAAATTCCGGAGACGTGTCAGTGGGCAATTTTCCTTCGAAATCACGATGAATTGACATTGGAAATGGTAACCGATGAAGAGCGCGATTATATGTATAAGGTGTATGCCAAAGACCCGCTGGCCAAGATCAACCTGGGTATCCGACACCGGCTTTCTCCACTGATGGAAAATAACAGAAGGCAGATCGAGCTGATGAATCATTTACTGTTTTCTTTGCCGGGAACTCCTGTTATTTATTACGGTGACGAAATTGGGATGGGTGACAATTTTTATCTTGGAGACCGGGATGGTGTGCGAACCCCGATGCAATGGTCGCCCGATAGAAACGCCGGTTTTTCAAAAGCCAATCCCCAGAAATTGTACTTGCCGGTAATTCTCGATCCGGAATATTCGTATGAATCGGTAAACGTCGAAACGCAAAGACACAATACTTCTTCATTGCTTTGGTGGATGAAACGGATGATTCACATGCGAAAAAGATACAAAGCATTTGGTCGGGGAGACCTTCAGTTTATCCAGGTGGAAAATGCCAAAGTGCTTGTGTTTTCGCGATCTTATGAGGATGAGAGAATCTTGGTTGTAGCCAATTTATCAAGGTTTTCACAATCAGCCCACCTCAATTTGGATGATTTTGGTGGTTTTGTTCCCCAGGAAATATTCAGCAAAAATAAATTCCCTGAAATCCGGGAAGGAGACCCATATTTTTTCACCTTGTCGCCTTATGCCTATCATTGGTTTCATTTGCAAAAAGCCCACAAGGACATCGAACAGGATTCTTCAATCCCGGAAATGAAAGTTGATGATTGGACCGACGTGATTAAAGGGAGAGCGAAGACCAGTTTTGAAGAAAACGAAGTATATCAATATTTGATGAAAATGCGATGGTTCTCCGGGAAGGCGAAGACCATTCAGAATGTTCAAATCACGGACTATAACGAAGTGGAATCTGAAGGCGAACTTTTTTTCAATCTGTTAATTGAAGTAAGTTACGAAACGGGTATGCCCGATCTTTATCAAATGTCATTGGGATTCGCATCATTACCGGAAGGCGAAGACATTATTGAAAATTCTCCCAAATCATTTATTTGCCGGATAAAAACGGAATCAGGAGACGGCATTTTATACGATGCCATTTACAACGCCAATTTTCAGAATTTCCTTTTGCAGGGATTTATGAAATCTGAAAAAAACAATTTGAAAATTGGAAATTTTGAATTTCAAGGTTTATCTGATTTCCAATCCGAAGATGTGAAATATGCAGTATTAAAACCGCGCTTGTTAAGCGCCAATCACAACAATACCATCCTGGCTTATGACAATCATTTCTTTTTGAAATATTTCCGAAAACTGGAACGGTCCGAAAATCCTGACCTGGAACTGAATCGCTATTTTATTGGTAAAGAAGCGTTTGGAAATGTGCCTCAATTAATGGGCTCCATACAATGGAATATCGGAAAAGACACCCTCATTGTAGCCATGGTACAGGAATACGTCCAAAATCAGGGCGATGCATGGTCGTATATGTTGGAGAATTTGAGAGGTTTTAACGACCGGATTTTGGAATTGGATCATAAAGATCTTCCCAAATTCGAAATATTGGGTGATCTCGTGCATCCCGTATCCTTCGAAAAACTCCCCGAAGAAATTCAGGAAATAATTGGAATGCCTATGGCTGAACGCGCACGGCTGCTAGGTGTTCGCACAGCCGAGATGCATTTATCTTTGTCAGCAGAACGTCAGAATCCCGCCTTTATTCCGGAGGAATTTTCCCTCCACTATCAGCGATCTTTATTTTCATCATTACAATCGCTTGTGAGGGGAGCCTATCAGAGCCTCGACAAGCAGTTGGACAACCTTCCGGAAAATATTCGAAAAGAAGCCGATCAGATATTTTCTTTACGCAGTGAAATTCTCGATGTGCTCAAACGGATTTATAAAAATAAATTCGAAGCGGTTAAAATCCGAAATCACGGAGATTTTCATTTGGAGCAGGTCTTGTTCACCGGAAAGGATTTTGTGATTACGGATTTTGAAGGAGAATCGTCTCGCAGTTTTAGTGAACGACGATTAAAGAGATCGCCGCTCAGGGACGTGGCCGGAATGGTCCGCTCATTTCATTATGTCGCCTACAGCGGGTTGGTTGGTAACGATCAATACAGCGATGTCGATATTGAGCGATTAAAACCCTGGGCTGAACATTGGTTCCATTACATGAGTGGATTCTTTATAAAGGCCTATTTGGAAAAAGTAGAGGGCAGCAATTTCATTCCCACAGTGGAAGAGGATTTGATCGCCATGCTCGAAACTTTCATTTTGGAAAAAGCCATTTATGAGCTGAATTATGAATTAAACAACCGACCGGATTGGGTATTGATTCCCATTCTCGGTATCCAATCCATCATGCGGAAATACTCCACGCAAATCAGCTAGTACGGTAACTTTTCCACCTCAAAAAAAGCCCGATTGATTCAAGATCAATCGGGCCTTATTATTTATTGGTTTGCCTGAAACAGGTTTCTGTAGTTATCTTTTGTTCTGTAATTTTCCAACAATGGTGGTGAGTGCTGATTTCATTTTGTCAGTGGCACCTTTTACAGCATGCTCCAAAGTGTCAGCCGTATGCGTTACACTCACAGGTTGCAATCCTTCGATGCGAGCTTCTATCAGGCATCGGTGATCATCCGGTCCGGATTTGTCGCTGTTTTCATCTGAAAGGTGGACTTCCAGCCGAGTGATTTGACTGCTGAATCGATCAAGGCTACTTGAAATCATTTCACCAAAATAGGTGCTTTGGCGATCATTCCCATCGATATTCTTATCAGTATTGAATTGTATTTTCATGTGTTGTTTTTTTATGATTCTGCTGCACGGTATTATTTCCACATCAGCTTTCACAAATATACGATTGAGAGCGGGTAAAGCACCGAATTAAGCGTGCAAAGTGATTTGTTTTGAATATTTTGGCATTCACACGATATATCCGGAATTGAAAATATGTCGGGGTATAAGAAATACCGATCTGAACCGATGTGATCGCAAAAAAAGCCCCGAAAATTACGGGGCTTTTTAACGTTCAAATTTGCGGTTAATAATAGTGCAGTCTTCTCACTTTGGCCACAAATTTGGCCAGGCGAATGACTTGTTTGGTATATCCGAATTCATTGTCATACCACACATAAAGAACCACGCTTTTTTTATCCGGGTGGATCAAAGTGGC
>JBGTLS010000227.1:0-2804 GCA_041744015.1 Cryomorpha sp.
TATCGGATACGACGAAATTGGATTTGCTGGAAATCTGATCAAAATCCTCCAGCCTTCCGATTTGTTTTCTCAGAATGACGCAATCATCCGAAAAGATTTTGCGGAAATCACGAAAGGATACCGCACCACTGCTCCTCCGCCCGATGTGATGGTCAAAGGCAAAGATTTGTTTATCGATAAAGATGCGATACTAAACCATTGCATCATCAATACGGAAACAGGACCTGTGTATATCGGAGCCCATGTGGAAATCATGGAAGGTACCATGATTCGGGGTCCCGTGGCGATTGGTCCACACTCCATGGTGAAAATGGGAGCTAAAATCTATGGGGCGAGTTCTTTTGGTGCGTATTGCCGCATTGGCGGTGAAATCAACAACAGCGTGATGAACGAATATTCAAACAAAGGGCACGACGGATTTTTGGGCAATTCGGTGCTCGGCTCCTGGTGCAACCTGGGTGCGGATACCAATACATCGAATCTCAAGAACAACTACGGACCTGTCCGCGTATGGGATTATCCATCCCGCTCTTTCCGCGACAGCGGGCTACAGTTTCACGGCTTGATTATGGGTGATCACGCAAAAGCCAGCATCAATACCATGTTTAATACCGGTACGGTAGTGGGGGTATGCACCAATGTATTTGAAGGAGGTTTCCCACCCAAATTTTTACCCTCTTTCACCTGGGCATCTTCCGAAAAACACGAAACATTTAAAATTGAAAAAGCCTTTGAAGCAGCCAGGGCGATGATGCAAAGAAGAGAATTGGAATTCGATTCGGGGGATGAGGCAATTTTCAACCACATTTTCCAGTTTGATCAGGAGATGCGCCAGTTTAACCACTAATCCTGTTTGGCACGGGGCTTGACAAAGTAAGGGTCACACGCCAAATTCAGGGCAATCCTGACATAATGGCTTGAAATATCATGAAGAAACGCAACATGTTCGAATCACTTGAATTATCCGATATAGTTGACACCGAAACCGAATTTATTCCGCTCATTACCAGCGAGGACGAAGAGGCGATGAACAACGAGGAAACCCCTGTTGAATTGCCCATACTCCCCATTCGCAATACGGTATTATTTCCCGGTGTTGTTTTGCCTATCACGGTTGGGCGAGACAAGAGCATCAAACTCGTGCAGGACGCTTATAAAGGCAACCGCACAGTGGGCGTGATCAGTCAAAAAGAGCAAAATGTCGAAAATCCAGAATTTGCAGATCTGAATACCATCGGAACGGTGGCTCATATCATGCGTTTGCTCAAAATGCCGGATGGCAGCACGACGGTGATTATTCAAGGCAAGAAGCGTTTTGAATTGCTGGAATTGGTCACCGACGAGCCCTATATCAAGGCGAAAGTGAAGGAATTTCCAGAAATAAAACCGACCAAAAATCTAAAAAAATTCGAAGCGCTCGTTGGTTCGTTGAAAGACCTCGCACTTCAGATCATTAAACAGTCTCCCAACATACCGAGTGAAGCTGGTTTTGCCATAAAAAATATTGAGAGTTACAGTTTCCTGATTAATTTCATTTCGAGCAATATGAACGCCGAAGTGAAAGACAAACAGCGTTTGCTGGAAACAGCTGATTTGCGCCGACGCGCCGAAATGGTACTCGAGTATCTCACCAAAGAATTGCAACTTCTCGAACTCAAAAACGACATTCAGTCGAAAGTTAAAACCGATATCGATCAACAACAGCGTGAATATTTTCTACATCAGCAGATGAAAACCATTCAGGAAGAACTCGGTGGGAATCCTCAGGACGAACTGATCGGCGATCTGCAACTCAGGGCTGGGAAAAAGAAATGGAACGACGTTACGGCAAAAGCCTTCAACAAAGAGCTGGAACGTCTCGAACGCATGAATCCGCAGGGAGCAGACTATTCTGTTCAGCTGAATTATATCGAACTGCTTCTCGAACTTCCATGGAATGAGTTTTCGAACGATAAATTTGACCTCGCCCGCGCGCAACGCATCCTGGACCGCGATCATTATGGTCTCGAAAAAGTTAAAGAGCGCATCATCGAACACCTCGCTGTGCTTAAATTGAAGGGGAATATGAAATCACCCATCCTGTGTCTTTACGGACCTCCCGGGGTCGGTAAAACTTCGCTGGGTAAATCAGTGGCCGAAGCTTTGGGAAGGAAATATGCCAGAATGTCTCTGGGTGGACTTCGCGACGAAGCGGAAATCCGCGGACACCGGAAAACGTATATCGGAGCTTTACCCGGCCGGATCATTCAGAACATCAAAAAAGCCGGAACTTCGAATCCACTTTTTGTACTCGATGAAATCGACAAACTCGGACGTGATTCGCATGGTGACCCGTCTTCTGCCATGTTGGAGGTTCTGGACCCGGAACAGAACAGTGCTTTTTATGACAATTATGTAGAATTGGATTATGACCTTTCCAATGTCATGTTCATCGCTACTGCAAATACGCTGAGCACAGTGCATCCGGCGCTTCGCGACCGGATGGAGATTATTGAAGTGAATGGATATACTGTGGAAGAAAAAGTTGAAATCGCCCGACGTCATTTGCTGCCAAAACAAATCGAAGAAAATGGCCTGAACAAGGATCAGATTAAGATTACCAAACCAGTTTTTGAACGTATCGTCGTGGAGTACACGAATGAGTCAGGTGTACGTGGTTTGGAAAAGAAAATTTCAAAACTCGTGCGTAACCGCGCCAAGCAAATCGCGATGAGTGAGCCCTGGGAGGCCAATATATCACTTGACCAATTGAAAACAATTTTGGGTCCGGCTCATGCCAAAGACAAATACCAGGACAACGATGT
>JBGTLS010000228.1:0-9318 GCA_041744015.1 Cryomorpha sp.
TCGTAGCGCTGACACTTTTACTGCTCTTTTTTGGTACAAATGCCATTTTGCACCTCAATGGTCACGCACTCTCCGCGCAGGGCTCACTTTTTTTTCTGATGGCGCTGTTCATGCTTCTTATTCATCATTTCTATTTAAAAAAATCAGGAACCCTTGCTTTATTTGCAGGCCTTACTTATGGCCTCATATGTATCAGCAGACCCACTGACGGCATCATCATCGTCCCGGCAATTCTTTGGCCGCTAATGCTTCCGGGAAAAATCGTAAAAACAGAAATTCAAGAAATTTTTGAAAAGCACAAACGATCTGTTTTCTTCTTTGTGATTGGCACCCTTGCCATGGTAGCAATACAAATGTTGTATTGGAAAATCGCAGGTGGCTCATGGTATATTAACAGTTATGGGAATCCTGCAGAAGGGCTCGATTTTTTAAACCCGCATACCATCCCGTTTTTATTCAGTTTTCGCACCGGATGGTTTATTTACACACCGCTCATGATTCTGGTTGTAATATTCCTGTTTCGAAACATTATGGTTACACCGAAAACTCAGGTACCCATTTTCGTATTTTTCATACTGTTCCTGTACATCGCTTCGGCATGGACCAACTATTGGTATGGGGGTGGTTTTTCACAACGGGCCATGGTGCAGGCTTACGTTTTTCTCAGTTTCCCATTGGCCGCACTTTTGGTATGGCTTCCCGCCAAAAAGGGTTGGGTACAAAGTCTTTTTGCCGGTCTGTTTTTCATATTCATCGCTTTGAATATTTGGCAGGCGTGGCAATATAAACGGGAAGTATTTCCCATAGGAATAGTGACAAAAGAATATTATCTCGCCAGTTTTTTCGATCTGGATAACGATCCGGCTAAAGCGCATTTGCTCTCCATTGACAGGGATAAATACTATCTGTCAATGGAAAATGTTATTCCTCCGGGTTACGTAAAAATCAACAGCTATCCTGCCACGCTTAAAGAAAGTACAATTCAGATGGAAGGCGCTGAATTTCCTGCCGATTTCCGTATGGCTTACCGGGATTTTTGCCCTTCTGATCACTGCTGGGTGGCCTATAACGTTACATTCCGGGGCGTACCCCAGGAAGGAACATTGCTGGTGACGACCATCAACAGAAGTGGTGGGAATTATCGATACCAAACCAGGGAAGCGAGAGAATGTATCACAGAAGAAGATTCGGAGGGATTTGTCACCGCCACATCATTCTATTTGACTCCGGAGATGAGGAGCACTAAAGACAATCTCCACGTTTATATTTGGAACAGGGGTCTGTCAGCGGGAGAACTGACCGGTATGAGTATAGATGTATACGTATTGGACGAATCCACGCAATGATGTTAAGCCAAAACGGTTCTTTTAAAATTACCGTAAATTCGCGGTCATAAAATATTGAAGTGAGCAGCATTTCCCTTTTATCCATAGCTATCCCCGCTTACAATGAAGGCCGGACAATTCATTTAATTCTCGATAAGATCAGGGAGGTGGAATTGATCGACAACATTGGGAAAGAGATCATCATTGTGAACGACTGTTCTACCGACAATACGCAGGAAGCGGTGTTGAACTATCAAAGGAGTTACCCGGAATTCAATGTCCAATTCTACAATCAACCGCACAACATGGGCAAAGGTGCAGCACTGCACCGGGCCATCAAAGAAGCCAGCGGGGAATATATCATCATTCAGGACGCTGATCTGGAATATGATCCAAGAGAATACAACCTGCTTTTGAAGCCCGTTTTAGAAGGGTTTGCAGATGTGGTATACGGCTCCCGATTCATTGGCGGAAAGCCACACCGCATTCTCTTCTTCTGGCATAGTATAGGAAACAAGTGGCTCACCACCCTTTCCAACGTCCTGACCAATCTCAATCTCACCGACATGGAGACATGTTACAAATTGATGAGGGCTGACATTATTAAAAATATCCCCTTGCGGGAAAATAGATTTGGGTTTGAGCCCGAGGTGACAGCCAAATTGTCAAAGGTAACCAACATACGTTTTTATGAAGTGGGTATATCCTATTATGGCCGAACTTATGCAGAAGGAAAAAAAATTGGATGGAAAGATGGTTTCAGAGCCATTTACTGCATTCTGAAATACAACCTTTTTAGTAAATGACAGATCTTAGATACGAGGATGATTGGAAAATTAAGTAACGAGCATTACCAATAGGGAAAGAGCAATTGGCAAGGGGCAAAAGGCAATTGGCAATTACCTCCCTGCGGTCGGTGAGCTCGCTCGTGCCTCGCTCGGTTAGCAATTGGAAAAATGAGCAACACAAAAATTCCTGTTCATGTTTTTCATCCTGTATATGTGCTTAATTACAACATCGCCGGGATTGCTGAGATCAATTCGCGCGTGTAGTCACTTTCCGGATTGGCGTACAACGCTTGCACCTCTCCCATTTCCTCAATTTTTCCGCGGCGCATCACGATCATTCGGTCTGACATATATTTCACCACAGATAAGTCGTGCGAAATAAAAATATAGGTCAGATTGAAATCTTCTTTGAGCTCATTGAGTAAGTTGAGTACTTGTGCCTGTACCGAAACGTCAAGTGCCGAAACAGATTCATCGCAAACGATAAATTCGGGTTGCACCATCAATGCCCTGGCAATGCAAATGCGCTGACGTTGGCCGCCGGAAAACTCATGCGGATATTTCGAAAGTGCATTAGCCGCAAGGCCAACCCGGTCAATGATCATGCGGATACGCTGTTCCCGGCCTTTTCTGTCGTTTATATATTTGTGCACCAGCAATGGTTCCATCAGGGTTTGTTCTACAGTCATCCGCGGATTGAGGGAGGAATATGGATCCTGAAAAATCAATTGAAGCTTTTTCCGAAATGGTCGCATATGTCGGTCACCGAGTTTTGTAAGATCTTCGCCCTCGTACATCACACTTCCGGATTGCGTAGGAATCAAATTTAAAATCGCCCTTCCCAACGTGCTTTTTCCACAACCCGATTCGCCTACAAGTCCGAGCGTTTCGCCTTTCTTTACAGAAAAACTCACATCATTTACTGCATAAACATAAGATGTCGGTTTGCCTTTCCAGTCTTTCTCCGAAGGAAACCAGACATTCAGACTGGAAACACTTATCAGATCAGTTTCATTTCTTTGCGGAGTCCGTCGGGCGACATTCTCCAAATTATTTTTATACGCCTGATCATCTTTCAAAAAATCAGCAACGGTAGGCAGTCTGTCCGGTCGGGAATCCAGTCGAGGTCTGCAGGATATCAAAGCGCGGGTATAAGGATCAGCAGGATTTTTAAAAATGTCTTTCACAGAGCCTTCCTCCAATACCTTGCCTCGGTACATCACCAATACCTTATCGGCGACTTCCGCCACAACACCCAGGTCGTGTGTGATAAAAATCAGACCCATATTGTTCTTCTCCTTGAGCTTTACGAGCAGTTGGAGTATGCGTTTTTGCACCGTGACATCGAGGGCTGTGGTGGGCTCGTCGGCGATTAAAACATCGGGTTCGCAACTCATGGCCATCGCAATCATCACCCGCTGTTTTTGACCTCCTGATATCTGATGTGGATAGCTGTCAAACATCGCTTCGGGTCGTGGTAATTCCACTTCCGTAAAAAGGGCAATCGTCCGTAACCGCGCTTCCGCATAGGAAATGCGCAGATGATAGCGTAGGGCCTCCGCCACCTGATTCCCACAGGTCTGCACGGGGTTCAGGGATGTCATGGGTTCCTGAAAAATCATGGCAACTCGTTTACCGCGTATCAGCCGGACGTTTTCATGAGTGGCCTGAATGATGTCTATGGAATTTTCGCCGTGGGTGGCAAGTCGAATACTTCCGGATATCACCTCTGCCGACAAGGGTAGAAGACCCATAATAGCCAGGGAAGTAAGGCTTTTCCCTGATCCTGATTCACCGACGATACCGAGTGTTTCACCTTTATGAAGGGTAAAATGAATATGCTCCACGGCATTTTTGGCGAGCTCACCCTTCCCAAATGATATAGTCAGGTCGGATACCTCAAGCACGGGCAAATCAGATTTCATTGCTCAGTGGTTCGAGGTAATTGATGCTTAAAAAAGGTCTGTTGGTTTCTGCCGATTCATTGCTCAAAGTCACTTCAACGATGTTATTGGCCGGGCTTACAGTGGTCCAGCGACACATTTGACCCACACAGGTTGGTTCCCCAAAAAGGCTGTCAAAGTGGGTTTCAAAATCTTTAAACGCGTGATCAACGGAGGCTTTATTCCGGGTAAACAGATCAACCTGAATTTCAAAGAGACCATAAGAATCGAAGGCGTAATAAACCACCATTCTAACACTGTCGTTGTTCCAACCAAAGGTTTGTTGGTACTCCAATACACTATCGGCATCCGATACAAGATTGAGTTGCTCGTGCGTTAGCACCTCATCGTATTTATTGCCGAGTTGCACGCCCCTGAATCGTTCTCCTTTTTCCGGAAGGCAAACCACCTGGACAATTGAGGTATTCTCAACAGCTGATTCCTGCTTACAGGAAAGGATGCCAAACAACACAACCACATAACAAATTGACGTAAGGTAGATTTTATACATATTCGAGGTCCTCCTCCGGAATGAGCGGTAAATTTTTAAATCGATGCATGAGATGAGCCACTGCTATGGTGTCTTTTTCGCAATATTTGGTGATTCTGGGCAAATCGGAATCTTCCCAGTAAATCCGGGCAACGTCAGCGCCCGAAATATCATCTTTAGGTGTAGGTATACCGAACAAATTTGTCAAAAGATTCAATGAGGTAAAATGCTTATAGTCACCAAATTTCCATAACTCCAACGTATCGAGATGACGAACTTCCCAGGGTTTTTTTCCCGGAAGGTTGATCATCTCAGGCAAATGCAAACCATTGAGAAGCATTCTGCGCGCCATATATGGGATGTCAAACTCTTTGATGTTGTGACCACAAAGGTATTTATCCAATCCGGAAAAATGTTGGTCTAAAACTTTCGAGAACGCGGATAAAACCTCTTTTTCATCATCCCCACTAAAAGACTTAATTCGAAGTTTTGGTCGACCATCTTTCTGGTAAACAAACGCTGTCGAAATACAAATCACCTTACCGAATTCTGCATAAATTCCGGCTTTTTCATAAACCTGTTCTGCTTCTAATCCATCCCTGGTTTGAAAATACCTTGTCTTATCACTCCATAATTTCTGACGGATCTCATCCAAATTCGCATAAGCATAGACCTCCGGAACAGTTTCAATGTCCAGAAACAGAATTTGATTGATGGAAATATCCTTCAGCATGATGATACCAAATTAAGAAAATATTCCTGAGGTGCGAAGTGGTGTTCAGGTTGTAAATTTGCACCATGGATTACGAATTTGAAACCCGATGGAGATCGCTTATAACCCGGCTTGAAATGCAATTTGGAGAGGATATCGATCTCGAAGCTATTTTATTTTTGATAGGTGTTCAGGAATTGGGTGATGGATTGCGCCGGTTTAAAAAGGATGAAAAACTCGATCTCATGCACATTGCTATTTGTACTGTGCTGGTTCCTTACGGATACTACGAATTTTCTCATCACGATACAGAGGGTTGGCCTCACTTTGAAGCACTGAAAAAACTCCCCTTCCTGAGTGATTCGGAGCAGAAACTCCTGATGAGAAAAGCGGTGGTTGATTATTTTGACGCCGAAGGCATTATTCCAACCTGAACGTCTTGCGGGTGGTTTCCTCCTCCACTATCTTAATAATTCCTTCTACGGATGTGATACTGTCGGGATATTGTTTTGTGATTTCCACATTGAGAATGGCAAAACCACTTTGACCTGGCTTGTATAAATCGGTGTAATCGAATACACACAGTCCATTTGCATCAGAATACGCGGTATTGTCCATCCGGATATTTCCCACCTCCGTTTCGTCTATGGTTCCCTGTCCAAACAGTCTTACCTCAGCGCCTGGCACAGGCGTGCCATTTACAGTGACGACCTTGATTTCTGCAATGGTATCCTCCACTTTATGGCAGGAGAACATCAGGATAGCAACCGAAACTATTACAAATAAAGTAGTAAGTTGAGTTTTCATTGTGACGGGTTTCTTAAATTCGCACCTGATACGAAGAATCAAAAATATGAAATTTATTTACAGCAAATCAATAAAACCAACACAACTGGTAGCCGTCGTAACACTCGTGCTTGCTTTGATAATGGTTGGTTTCACTAATTCCAATGACGTTCAAAAAACAGAAATGGTTGTTTTGAGTACAGAATTTGGAGATATGACCATCTTGTTATATGATGAAACTCCTTTGCATAAAGCTAATTTTCTGAAACTTGTCAAAGAAGGTTTTTATAATGATCTTCTGTTTCACCGCGTGATAGAAGGGTTTATGGTGCAGGGAGGTGATCCGGAATCGCGCAATGCAGCTGCCGGCGCAGGTCTTGGAAAAGGCGGTCCTGGATATACCATTCCTGCTGAATTCAATACACAATTCATCCACAAGAAAGGAGCATTATCAGCGGCCAGGCAAGGTGATGGAGTGAACCCCCAAAAAGAGTCTTCAGGATCTCAATTTTACATTGTACAAGGGAAACCAACAAGTGGTGTAAAAAGAAAATCGGCCAGCACGGCGCCATACACAGATGAGCAGGTAACGACATACGCAGAGTTGGGTGGCACGCCATTTCTGGATGATGATTACACGGTTTTTGGCGAAGTGGTAGAGGGCCTGAACGTTATTGATTCCATTGCTGCGCAGCCTGTAGACCGCATGAATCGTCCATTGAAAGATTTAAAAATGACCATGAAAATTGAGAAGAAAAAATGGAAATAAGCCATGATCAACTTCTCCAGGAAATAGAACATTTCAATTCCACCTCAAAAGAAGAGGTCGAAGCTTTTCGGCTTAAATACTTAGGTAAGAAGGGCCTGCTGAAGTCTCTTGCCGGAGATATGAGAGACCTTTCGCCGGACGACAGAAAAACCCACGGATTGCGGATGAATCAAATCCGTTCGGCGGTAGAAGGGCGGCTGGAAATTCTCACCGCCGAACTCGAAAAATTCGGAAGTGGCAAATTAAATCAAACTGATTTAAGCCGTACATCCGGGCAGGATCTCATTGGCAGTCGTCACCCGGTTTCGCTTGTTCGCAAAGAGATCGAAGATATTTTCAAACGAATTGGTTTCATCATCGCTGAAGGTCCCGAGATTGAAGACGACTGGCATAACTTTTCTGCCTTAAATTTTCCCGAGGAACATCCAGCCCGTGACATGCAGGATACTTTTTTCATTGAGAAAAATCCGGACATCGCCCTGCGGACACACACTTCTTCGGTGCAGGTGCGCGTGATGGAATCTCAGCAGCCACCCATCCGAATCATTGCACCCGGTCGTGTATATCGCAATGAGGCTATTTCTTCAAGATCTCACTGTATTTTTCATCAGGTTGAAGGGTTGTACATTGACAAAGGGGTGAGTTTTGCCGATATGGTGCAGACCATAGAGTATTTTGCGAAAGCATTTTTTGGGAAAACCCAAATACGACTGAGACCATCGTATTTTCCATTCACCGAGCCCAGCGCTGAAGTGGATGTATATTGGGGTTTGGAAAACGAAACCGACCATCGGATTACCAAAGGCACCGGATGGCTCGAAATAATGGGATGTGGGATGGTCGACCCTGCTGTTTTGGATGCGTCAGGTATCGATTCAAAAATTTACTCCGGCTATGCCTTCGGAATGGGAATCGAACGCATAGCCATGAACCGTTTTCAGATCGGAGATATCCGGATGCTGTTCGAAAACGACATCAGGTTTTTAAATCAGTTTAAAGGAGCCTGGTAAATTTCAGGCTTTATCAAGTTTCAACATATTTGTCATCCCTGTTTCATTGATGGGCATGCTGGCCAAATGGATGGTCAGATCACCTTCTTTCACGAGTTTTTGCTTCTTGAGGATGTACTTAATATCGGCCATGGTATGGTCCGTACTCACCATTTTATCATAGAAATACGTCTTTACCCCCCAAACCAAACTCATCTGGGTGAGCAGATTTTTATTTCCGGTGAAGACAAAAATCCGGGCACGCGGACGCTGACTTGAAATTTTAAATCCGGTATAACCCGAAACTGTCATGGTGATAATGGCAGCGGCCTTCACCCGATTGGACAATCTCGTTGCATTGAAACAAATAGAATCTGTGATATACCGATCTTCTCTTCCTTCGGCCGGCGGCTCCTCATGATGGTATATGGTATCGACCTTTTCTGCCTCACGCACGATCTTCACCATGGTCTCAATTACCTTTACCGGATATTTGCCAACTGAAGTTTCGGCACTAAGCATCACTGCATCTGCTCCATCAAGTACGGCGTTGGCCACATCATTTACTTCAGCTCTGGTTGGCGTGCTGCTTTCGATCATGCTCTCCATCATTTGGGTGGCCACGATAACAGGTTTTCCGTTTTTAAGGCTTTTTTTCACCAACATTTTTTGAATCATTGGAACATTTTGCAGCGGTATTTCCACCCCCAAATCTCCTCTGGCCACCATGATGGCATCTGTTTCAGAAATGATGTCATCTATATCTTCAATGGCTTCCGGCTTTTCTATTTTCGCAACAATGCGGGCGTGCTTTTCTTTCGCATTGATCAAATACCGAAGTTCGATGATATCGCGCGCCGATCGGACAAAAGACAATCCTATCCAATCGACGTTCTGATCGAGGACGAAGTCCAGATCTTCAAGGTCTTTTTCCGTAAGGCAGGGTAATGAAATCTTCGTATTTGGTAGGTTCACCCCTTTGTTGCTGGTTAGAATCCCTCCATATATCACGCGTGCCTGCACTTCGTCCATTCCATTGGTGAAAGTAGTTTCTAGAGCCAATTTGCCGTCATCAAGCAAAATCCGGTCTCCTACCCGCACATCCCGCGGAAATTCCGGATAGGTCATAAACAGCTTTTCATTGCTGGAATTTTCCTCAATGGTGGTAAAGGAAATCAATTCACCTTCCACCAAAGTCATTAGTCCTCCCTCGATCCTACCCACACGGAGTTTTGGTCCCTGCAAATCGGCTAAAATTGATGTATGTGTTCCGAGATTTTTGTCTGCTTGCCTTATATTGGCGATGGTGCCTGCGTGCAGCTCATGTGAACCGTGTGAAAAATTGATTCTGCACACATCCAGACCCGCTTCAATCATCAGGGATATTTGCTCAACGCTTGCCGAGGCCGGTCCCAGGGTAGCGACAATTTTTGTTCTTTTTGATATCATGTTGTCAACAATAAATTTTGTTTCATTTTCAGGGATTCAATGTTCACCTGAAAGACCATCTGTATGG
>JBGTLS010000229.1:0-3896 GCA_041744015.1 Cryomorpha sp.
CCGAGGTTGTATTCGGAAATGCCCGAAACGACGGCTACTTCCTCAGAAATTACTTCCAAAAGGTTGTCCATATCAACCAATGTATAAGTCACCGTGCCTGATTCGAAACAATAAGCGGTTATTTCAAACAACCCCTCCCCATTGGTGAACACGTATTGCGATATGGAGTTGGATACCTCATAGACAACTGCAATTCCTTCCATCGGCATGTTGTTGCAATCCACTACAGATCCTGTGATGACAGGCGATTGAGCCGGAGACACACAATCTGTCACCAACAGTCCGAGGTCTGTATCTGTCGCAAAAGGACCAACGGTGGTGGTGTAAAGGCTGTTTTCAAAACCGCAATATTGGCTGTAAACGGTCATGATCAATGGTTCATTGGCGGGAACAATTCCTGAGAAATATCCATTCCCGTTTGTGGAGCCGGAAGCTGATGAGCCATTGGGTCTTGTGAAAATAATGTGGAGTGACGACAAAGAAAGATTTTCACAATTCAGCGTTCCCTGAAGCGTGATAAAAGGAACGGGAATATCGCAATTCCAAAATGAAAAGTGGCTTACGTTGGCCGTGTAGGTGTTTCCATTTTTTGTGGCACTGCTTTCTTCATACCACACACCTGTACCTTCGTGAAAATACCAGAGCGGCAATTCCGCCGGGGCGTGGGCCATTTGGGCGTCGGCGATGGGGAAGGAAATTTGCGCCGTAAAGTCCGGACCGATCTGAAGGGGTTGGCCGCTGCTGTTTACCATTTCCACTCCGATCATGCCATAGGTAATCATGGCAACGCTATTGCCACCTGCATCGACAGCGGCCAGGGAACCCGGCATATAAGCTGAGAGGGTGGGATCAGTGGGGTCGAGGTAGGTCGAAGCGATGACCACGAGACCTGAATAGGTGTTGCCTGCTGCATCCACAATGGAATTGGGTTCAAATACCACCGTACCACCATTTCCAATTTGAATGCTTCCGCCGGCAGAAGCCTCAAAAAACTGATCGTATGATTTAGGGATCATTTGAATGTCAACCAGGTTATCATGTGAAGTCCGGGGTTTCAGATTGCGGTACTGATCAAAATAATTGGACGCGATGACCTGTATGGAGGCAAAAGACGCATCAACAGATACATTGGACATTTTGTAAAGCCCATGCATATTGGTGGAGCCAAAGCTGTTGCCAATTGTGATGAAGGCATTTGCAACCGGATTTCCTTCCCGATCGGTAATCCGCCCTGTAAAGTCTGCGCTGACCGTGGTTCCGGAGAGGAAGGAATTGGTGTAATTGACTGATGGGTTTTGTGGATTTTCGGCGGCGTTCCGGTCATCATCTTGTTTGCATCCTGTCGAAAAAATGGAGATGAAAAGGCCTAAAAAAACGATCTGTTTCATATGGTGGTTTGGATTGGTTGACTTATAGACGAATGGAAAAGTAAACCGTTGCACGAACCGGGCGAGGGGATTCTTCAACAATCGGATATCGGCGGGGTCAAATTATCAGATTTGAACAGTCTCGGTTCTGAGATTTGGAACGGTGTGGACATAGATAAATATGTTCATCAACAGAGACAATGGGATTGATCTCTCAATCTGGCTAATTATCTGATCCCCAAATTACCCATTTCAACCAGAAAAATCACATTTATAACTCCCGCGGTTTCGAGGTGGGGGTCAATTAGAACCTATTCATCCACCAGAAGTTATGTGCGCATCTTAACAGTCTCTGGCTTCACCTCTCCACGTACTGAAAGTTCTTCTGACCATCCTGCACTTCAACTTTTGTAATTTCAGATAGCGGTATTCTTGTCGGAAGTCCAATAAATCGTGAACGAAAGCCCATCAGGGTGTCATTTTCCACATAAATTCTATCGAAATAAAAAATCGTTTTTTTTCCATCAGCCGTCGTTATTCTGGTTTCGATGGAAGGGCTGTTTTGTAATTCAGTTTCATTTCCGTCTTTATCCACACATTGAATTTTATCAATTGGATTTGCGGGATATTCTGCAATATCTCCTACAGGTCCCCGGGTTTTTACCATTCTCAATTGAGCAGCGTCAATGTCGGATATTTGCTTTTTAAAGGATTCAACAGGAATGTAATAGGTTGTACATCCGCTGAGTATAGATAAAAGGCCGAGTGCGAGAATGATAATTTTCTGATTCACTTTTTTGTTGATGTTTACTGGCAAAGGTTTTTCCCGAAGCAAAGATATCCCTCTCTTCCATAGAGAGCGTATGCAGGCTTGGTCAGAATTAGGGCATGTGTTTGTATTCAGTCAAGGGTTTGCTTCTTTTTCGACGCTCTATTCGGCTTGCTGAGTTTTCTTTTCTGAGCAAGTTTGGCTTTGTCTGCAAGGATAAATGCGCTGATTTTTTTTCTCTCTTCTTCCGTTAAAGGCTTACTCTCAATGATGAAATCCATACCTTTTGGTTCCTTTATGTGTCCCATAGTTTTAAGTTTTGAAGTGTGTTTCAACACTATTTAAATGGTATGCAAGTTTTGCGCCTGCATTATGACTTTCTGGACTTACCCGTGTTCAATTATTCCTTCATTACTCAGTTCGACGAAACTACTTTTGCTCAATGCCTTTTTGATAATCAAGGCGTTATTTTTGAATAAATCAAATAGATGCCTATTCTTCATATTTCCGGTTGTGATCAGAAACAACTTCCCTGGCTTTCCTAAAGCCATATGCGAGTGATAAAAGTCAAAGTCTTTTGTTACAACAATAAGGTTTTCAAGATCAGCGAATTTGGTTATTTCCACGTCAGGTGTTTCATCTCCTTTCGGTAGCTCCTCTACATGGATGGATTCCAGCCCAATTTGTTTTAATATTCCGCAAAGCTTCACTGGAAGCTGGGCATCCACAATCAATTTCATACAGAAATCTTTGTGTAACTTGAATACTTTGATATTCTTCTTGCGTAAGCCAGGCATGCCAGGATATCATCTTCTTCCAGTTTAGGGTAATCTTCCAATATTTCGGCATGAGTCGATCCCGCAGACAAGAGGTCCAGAATCAAGTCCACCGTGTATCGTTTATTTCTGATAGTAGGTTTGCCATGACAAATTTCCGGGTTCACCGTGATTCTGTTTAGAAGTTGATTATCCATAAATTAAAGATATAAAAATGCTAATAACCTTGTTTCTCCGCACGGAGTTCAACTTTTGCATCCCGCTTCCGGGAACCGTTCGGATGTATTCATTCAAATATAGCAAAAATGCAGAATGAATCTCATGGTCCGTTTAAGGTTACATGATAATTCGTGGAGAGTTGGCCACGGATACGTATTGGTGGCTACCGGAAAAGAGTTATGTTGGCTGGAGTGCGCCTTTTTGATTCTATTGGCACGAGCCCATCTCTTCTCTCCCTTTCCGAAAACCAATCCCCCAGCCCGGTGATGATGTCGTGCCGGTCGGCGCGGATGTCGGCGTTATAGTCGGTGCCTTTTGCCGGGCGGCAATCCAATGGATTCGGATGTGTGCCGGTGGTGTTGTTTTAAAGGCCAGGTTGGGGATGGTGAAGGTGGCTTCGCGGTATTCGGGGGCGGGGTTGTTGTTGGCGGGTTGGGCAAGGAGACTATTAAAGTGGCAGAGCGCACAGCAAGTGAATATTTTATGAATTTGATGTATCTTCGAAAAAAGAATAAGTATGACAACAAAGGAAATAAAGTCTGAAATTCAAAAGCTGTTGGACACTGTTCCTGATGTTGTTTTACACGACCTCCTGGCGTACTTAAAAGCAGCTCAAAATCAAACAAGTGAGCAGGCAGAATTGGCGAGTCATCTTAAAAAGATCATTCTCGAAGACCGGGAATTGCTTGAGAAACTGGCTAAATGATCAATCAGGAGGAAGTACTCAATATCCACAGATTCCTTACGGGCCTGACAAAACCTTAT
>JBGTLS010000230.1:0-6854 GCA_041744015.1 Cryomorpha sp.
GAAGTATGATTGATCAGCTTTCCCCACAGAGAAAATTTTAAAAAACTCTGGTCCTCATTTGGCAAGGTAACCAATTCGACATCCTCTTTATCTACCAGACCAAATTCGAAAGTATATTGATCAATTCTCGGGTTTTCGGCAAGTAATTTATTGTCCTTGTTATATACCTGTAGCGTTTTTTCACTGTCGAAAGGTATGTCTGATGATGACAGCCTGTATCGTTGATTCCGGTCCAGATTGCGCATGGTAAAGGTTCCATTGCTCAAGGGGCGAATGGTATCTATGAAAGCACCATTCAGTTCTGTCAGCAATAGCCAATGACCCTCGGGTAATTTATAATTGTGGAGTTTTCCCTTAAACACTTCTGGTTTCAGAGAAGCAATTTCTGATTTTGAGTCTTCAGACATTCCATACCCATCGTAGATCATGTATTCAAAAATGTAATTGTTCAAATCGGCTGGTCGCACAGTTTGGGAAGTGTCTCCGCTCCCATCCAGTATCACCAGCCTGTCGGTCCAATCCAGGTCCTGATTGGTCATAGAGAGTTTGTATGCTTTTCCTGCGGTCAGACTTCCAAGGGATATAAATCCGTCTTCATTGATATCACAAGGATACAGTTCTGCTCCATCTCCGTCGTAGAGCATCAGCTTGGTATCGGCACTTATATCTTTTCCGATTTGAATAGCAAACACCTGGGGAACCACGATTTCGGCATTGTTCATCCATGTCGCCGCTGGTGCAGCACGCGTGTATGAGAATGAATTTTTTCCGACTGGTCGAATTGACTGCACCACCACACCAGATTTTCCAATGATGTCCATTTCGTGCGGCACATCAATATCATTCGTTTGGAGCCGGTAAACCTCATCCATTCGCAGGCCTTTGAATTCAAATTCCCCATTGGCGGCTGGAGTGATTCGTCCAATCTCAACACCCGCCTGATTGGTAACACTGATGGTTGCAGCAACGAAATCATGCTTTTTTCGGGTAACTATTTTACCCTTAAGGTCGTATTGCATTACGCTCGTATCCTCATTATCTTCCGCTTTTCTCATTTCGTATTCCCCAGGTTCAAGCAGTACAAACATGAATTCTCCCGCGCCACTTTGCTGAAAGGTTTTTTCCGTTTCTCTGTTTGTGGTCAATAGAGCGAGTTTGGCAATATCCCGAATGGTTTCATCCAGAATTTTGAGGGTATATTTTTCCCGGCTTTTCAGGCCATGCATTTCAATTTCCCCTCTATTGTTCACTTCTGAAGTTTGTACCAATTGTCCCGATTTGTCGAAGATTTTCACCTTTGTACCCGGTGGAACATTTTCATTGGTAATACGGGCGATGCGCAAATCATGAAGTGGCTGTTCCACAAAAAATGAAAGCCGGTAAATATCGTCCCCTCCCGCACCCAACGGCCTGTTTGACGCAAAGTAGCCATGGTTGTAATTGAAAAATGAAACTCCGAAATCATCATAAGCAGAATTGATGGGCGCACGGAGATTATAAATATCATCAAAACCTCTTATTTCCGAAGCATAGTAAAGATCGAGCCCACCATATCCCATGTCATTTCGGTCGCTGGAAAAATACAGACGATCATCGAAATACCGGGTGAATACTTCATTTCCAGTGGTATTGATAAAAGGACCCATGTTTCGGGGTTCTGTCCAGTTCCCATCCGTCCAATCGCAATACCAGATATCCATTTGACCAAAACCGCCTGAACGATCACTCGAGAAATACATCCTTTGACCATCATTGCTGAAGGTAGGATGCCCTGTGTTGTAAGTCTGATTGTACCGAAAAGGCAACATATCTTCTTCCTTTCCACTTAAAGTGGTAAAATATATCCCCACGCGAGCCCCTGACATGGGGCCTTCGAGATCCCTGAGTGTAATGGCATATTTATTTTGTCCAGGCCAGGCACTAATCGGGCCGTCGTGGTAATAGTATTTCCTGTTTTTCAGGAGAATCGTCGGTTTATTGACCCGATTGGAACCATCCTCCCGAATTTTGGTTTTGAAAAAAAGATGAAGGTTCTGATCATTGTAAGAAGCGGGAAACAATGCCTGCATACTGATCGCGTCACTTACAAACCAAAGCTCTCCATCCGCAGTTGCGTATGGTGCATACTCGTTATAAACTGAATTGGCACCTGTCAATTCATTTACGACAGTGCCCGTCTGCACAAAATCCCACTTTAGTAAAGAAGTTGTTTTGTCCAGCCACAAAATGGTTTTAAGATCCGACTCATCTTTAGACAGCATTTCAATCAAATGGAGATATGCGGTTGAAAAATCATCATTTGCAATCAATACATCCGCATAAAAACGAAGATCGTCGGCATTGGAAAGTGCATCTTTACCAACAATGTCTAAAATATCCCGGGCATCACTATACTCATGTGTCTGATAGTATGATTTCGCGAGAAGTAATCCAACATTGGCATTGGGTTTTGTTGAATCAAAATCCTTTTTGAGAAATCGAATCGCTTCGCTATACCGACCCTCGTCCATCATTTTCTGACCTTTTTTTACCTGCCCAATGACCTCACTGGCAATACCCAAAACGAAAATCAGAGCCAGCATGAGGCCGGATATTTTCTTTGCAGGACCACTCCTGATAAAATCATTTAGAATTGGAATCATTGATCTGGGGATTGCTGTTTTCGATTATTTTAAACTCTGTACGTCTGTTTTGTGCATGTTGTTCCTCCGTACACTCCACCCCATCACTACAATGATTGCGCAGGTGCTTTTCCCCATAACCGGTTCCTGACATGCGCTTCCTGTCAATACCACCCAATTCAAGAAATCGTATGACGGAGTCAATCCGATATTGGGAGAGCTTTATGTTGTATGAATCAGATCCGCGCGAATCTGTATGTCCGGAAAGTTCTACCATCACATGTGGGTTTACTTTCAGAACAGCAATGAGTTTCAATAAAGCCTGCTTTCCTGTCTCGCTGATATCAAAAGCATCCCAATCAAAGTACACGCGTCCCAACTCAAATACCTCTGTATCTGAGATTCGCACCTTTTGTTGGAATTCGTTGGTAAGTGTAATCACCCGGTCGTCGGTACCCAATCTCATGAAAATATAGTCTTTGGATGTGCCGGGAGATATGGAGTTTAGAATCTGACCTTTTCCATTCAGAATGTGTATGGTATCATTGACATTCAGAACTTCTGATCTGATCTGATATGTGTTATCAGGCTTTACAGATTCGAATATAAACTTTCCGTCTGCCGTGGTATAACTCGTCCCTATCGTCACGCCTGCACTATCAAGCAAAACCAGGCGCAGACCCCCTCGTGGAGGAATCACCGCGCCACGAATATCAATATCGAGTATACTCTCATCTTCATTGGTGATCACATCAATAAAGAAATCCAAAGGGTCGAGCAATTCCAGTTGAAAACTACCTTTCAAATCAGAAGTGACCGTTTTTATAAGCCGGCCCTTGCTGTTGAGAATATCCAAACTCAAGCCGTCAGGTATGTTTACATCTGGCAATACAATTTCATAATTTTCATACCCTTTTACGTTGTAAAACCGGAATTTTCCATCCACGTCAATGACAGAAGATTGAAGAATATTATGATCAGTATCCACCAAATGCACTTCTTCTCCAATCGCTTCCGGTGGCCAGGCAGCCACACCCGTAATTTCTTCAAAAAACAATTCTGCAGCAGCCCATCTGACGTGATAAATATCATCTGCACCGGTACCATAAGGTCTGTTGGAAACAAAATATGCTTCTTCCTGCGAAACGAAAGTCAGTCGGAAGTCATCGTATGGTGTGTTGATGGGTTCGCCCATGTTCCACTGTTTACCCGAGTTCAAATCCACAGCATAAACATCCATTCCGCCAAAACCCATTTCAGGCCGGTTTGACGAATAGTACAGCGTGTCCGCTTTTACAAAAGGAAACAACTCCTGAGAGGGGGTATTGATAAAATAAGGTAAGGGTTTCGGACCCGACCAGTGCCCGGCCTTCAGTGTGCTTTCCCAAAGATCCATTCCTCCGCGCCCACCCGGTCGGTCGCTCGAGAAGATCAAACGGCCGGTAGACGGCATGAAACAGGGATAGGCATTGTTGGCACCATCCATATTGATGGGTTCTGGCAAACTTTTAAGCTTTTTATTTTTCAGGTTGAATTCAAAAATCTCAAGCTTTCGCGTGTCTGACTTTCGATCATATCTCGCTTCCCGCACTCCCGTAAAAAATAAAATACTGTCACTGATGATCTGACCGGGACCAAGTTGTTCAAAACCCAGTTTTCTTAAAGAGGAATGCCAATCTGCCTGAGGCTGTTCATCTCTTGTAGAAACGAAATCGTAACCTATCCGGGATTCTTTCCTTGCCGGAAAATACGCTGCAAATTTTGGGTGGTCCGAAAGGATTACCGGTACATCATTTTCCAACCACGCCAGCAATTCATTGTAAACGGAATTGGCGGAAGCCAAAGGAGTAACAACTGCAGGCAGGACATAATTTTCCATGAGTTCCATTTGATCCAACCGGGCATTCTCCGTGTAATATTTTCCTTCGTTGGGATAAAGATCTCTTAATTCATCGAGCAATAAACGCGCTTCCTGATACTTCCTGTTGGCTCCCAACACCTTTATTCGAGCCCACTGCACTTCTGCTCCGGAGCAATTTGCCATTTCATTTCTGAGAAGGTATCTATATGCTTCCGCAAAATGCCGCCCATTGGAGAGGCAGACTAAAAGTTCACAGCGATTCTGATAAAGGCTGTCGCAAGCCACGCGACTTGCATCGCCCTGACTGAAAATCTGCCCAGGCAGAATCAACATGAGAGATATGGTAATGACAAGTCTCAAAAGTATCGGGGTGAAGTGGACCTGGAGCGGTGGATATTGAAATCGTATCCGATGAAAATCTCATGTGTTCCACTTTGGACGGCTACCAAAGGATTCAGCGCATAGTCATAAGAATATCCGACATGGAGTTTTTTGCGGACCATGTAGTGCGCTGAAAACACCAGTCCAAAATCATAGCGATACGTGGTCGTTAGCCAAAGGGCATTTGAAAACAACACACCCACATTGGCATCAAACTGGGTAGGACCACCAAGAGCGTGCCTTACAAGCGCACTGGGTTTCAGGCTGAGGTTCTCAGAGATTTCCACTACGTGTCCGGCCATCAGGTTGATAAACGTATTCAGGCGTGCATCGCTGAAACCATTGAACTCCATCCGCTGCTGGTTTAAGCTGGTAGCGCTGATACCCGCATAAGTTCTTGGGGAGAGATACATCATTCCGAAATCAAAATTTGGAATCCAGCGATTCGGTGCTGACCCAACGGCTGCGGGATCATTCACTACCTCATATTCCAGTTGAGTCCAGTTAATCTGATAATTGATGATGCCGCCCTGAAGGCCGAATGAAAGGAAACGTTGATCCCCCAGATTCAATTTGTAAGCGTAGGTGAGGGCTGCTGACGGGGTTTTACGGGCGCCGATTTCATCGTTTTGCACCATCAGTCCAAGGGACATATTCCGGTTTCGAATGGGGCCGTGGATAGAAAAGTTTTGGGTGTTCGGTGCGCCTTCAAATCCGACCCATTGGGCGCGGTAACTCAGATTGGCCGATAAGGCGTCTCTGGCCCCGGCATAGGCAGGATTGATCTGGTAGAGATTGAAAATGTAATGACTGTATAAGGCGTGTTGCTGCGACAAAGCCACATGTCCGGATATCATCATCAAACCCCACGCGAAGATCCATCTCATGCCATTATCTGGTTATTTCGACATAGCCCTTAAAAGTGCGGCTATCTAAGTGTGCGATGTAGAAATAGGTGGCATCCGGAAGGTCCTGACCTTTGGATGTCCTGCCATCCCACACCACATTGGTGTTGTTGTAATTTTTTCCCGACCACACCATCTGTCCCCACCGGTTGTAGATTTCCACTTCATTGGTGGCAAATTCCGGCAGGTTGATGTTCTCAATCCGCCAGGTATCGTTTACCGCATCGCCGTTTGGCGAAAAAGCGTTGAAGAACCGCAAAACGCAATCCTCCTGTGGTCCCGGTTCTATGGTGAACGATTGACTCAGGGCACAATCCACCGTTTGCACAGTAACGCTGTAAAGCCCGGGACTCAACCGGTCTGTGCTGATTCCCGTGGTGCCGTTACTCCAGGTAATCGAGTAAGGTGGGGTGCAACCACTTAAACTGATTATACTGGCCGAGCCATCCGTAGAACTCGGACAGGAGGCCGCCTGAAATATCAGTTCAAACTGGAGGGGACTGGTCGGTACAGGTTGATGAAAACCCTGGGTAAGGGAGAAGACGCCATAATTCCGGGTGCCAACCACGGCCTCGCCCATGGTGTACGACCAGCTTACATTCGTTCCGATATTCACCTGTCCGCCAGCGGTACCGATCACCTGCCGGGAAAGGGTGACCTGGGCGGCTGTCTGTGATACAGTCGTCATACCCAGGATAATATGGAGAATCAACAGGCGCATTATTCCCGGTATAAGGTTATCCAGCCGTCCTCACCAATACTCATATAGGAACGGGTTTGGGGTAGGGCGCCAGACATTGCATCATTCTGAATACTTAAATCCAACGTATTTGAAAAATTGATCGATACACTTCCTGCCGCTCCGATTTTTTTAATCGTAATAACCCGTCCTGGAAAGGCAACGGCGTCGGGCATAGAAAGTGTTAAAAATGGAAATGAAAACTCCATGAATGCAACAACCACATTGTCCATTGGCTGAACTGAATAATTGGTTATTTCCTGATTATTGATTAACACATAATCATAAGCCACCGATCCGGTCATTTGAATCTTTGAACTACCCACACCACCCCCAATTCCCACTCC